>JBJTJB010000423.1:0-2917 GCA_046095245.1 Bacteroidota bacterium
TGCGTGCCATTGAGCAGCGCCAAGCCGTCCTTGGAGCGTAACTGAACCTCTTTCAGTCCAGCATCGGCTAGCGCTTCGGCCGCAGGTACAACCCGTCCTTTGTAACGCACTTCACCCATGCCAATAAGTGGCAAGCATAAATGCGCCAAAGGTGCCAGGTCGCCACTCGCTCCAAGTGAACCCTGCTGATAAACAAGCGGAAGAATGTCATTGTTATACAATTCGGCCAGCAACTTAACCGTATCGACCTGAACACCACTGTTCCCGTAACTGAGCCCTTGCACCTTCAGAAAAAGCATCAAACGCACAATTTCAGTAGGAACCTCCTCCCCCATTCCGCAGGCGTGCGACATCATCAGGTTGACCTGAAGCTTACCCAAATCGTCGTTTGAAATGGTCCGATTGTACAAAGAGCCAAAACCGGTATTAATGCCATAATACACCTCGCTGCCGCTTTCGGTACGCTTGTCAAGGAATGTCCTGCAACGGGCAATCCGTTCCTGAGCATCGGCACCCAGGCGAATATGGATCTTTCCGGAGGCAACAGCGTCCAACTGAGGAATCCGCAAGGCTTCTGTACTGATATCGTGATTCATGATTGTTAATGTTTCTGAAGAAGTACACCGATGAGTGCTTCAGCCGTGTAGGACTGCTGCGTTCCATCAGCCAGGTTCTTCAGGTTAAACATGTCGCTTTTGCGTTCCTCATCGCCACGCACAATCACATACCGGATACCTTTCGCATCGGCAAAAGCGAATTGCTTCTTCAATTTAACGGGATCAGGATAGGCTTCGGCATTGACACCGGACAAACGAAGCCGGTGCAACAATGCAGCAACAGCACCGTCGGGATCTCCGTCAAAATTCACTGCCAATACAGTTGCAGAAGAGGTGTGGCTGTCGGGAAACAAGCCGATCTCCTCCATTACATCGCAAATCCTGTCGGCACCAAAAGAAATACCCACACCGGACATACCCGAAAGCCCGAAAATCCCGGTCAGATCATCATAGCGTCCACCACCGCAAATGCTGGACGTAAATTTACTTCGATCATCGGCGGCCTTTACTTCTATAATGGCTCCGGTGTAGTAATTCAAGCCCCGAGCAAGTGACAAATCAAGTTCGCAGCGCAGGTGCGTAAACGAGAACTTAGCCAGCATGGAGAACAAGGCCTGCATTTCTTCAATGCCCTTGATTCCCGTCTCAGAAGGAGCAAGAACTGACTCCAGCATGGAAAGCTTCTCATCCGTGCCTCCGGTGAACAACAACACAGGCTCCAAAACCTTCATGGCCTGGGCTGAAACGCCCTTGGCTGTCAATTCCTCACGGACCTTATCCAACCCTACCTTCTCCAGCTTGTCCATGGCTACGGTGATATCGGTGAGCCGTTCCGGAACACCCATCACTTCGGCCAGACCTGCCAAAAGCTTGCGGTTGTTTAACTGAACCACAACCTTGAGACCGATCGCAGAAAAAACAAACTCCAGCAACTGAACCAATTCGGCCTCACACAACAAGGAATCTGAACCGATTACATCGGCATCACATTGGTAAAATTCACGGTAACGTCCTTTTTGGGGTCGATCAGCACGCCATACAGGCTGTATCTGGTATCGTCTGAAGGGAAACACGATTTCATGCTGATGCATCACCACATATCGCGCAAAAGGGACAGTCAGGTCGTAGCGCAAGGCCTTTTCGGCAACCGACACTGCAAACTTCCGGCTGTCGTTGTTGGAAAGTGCCTCCCGATCGGCATGATCCAGGAATTCACCTGAATCAAGCACTTTAAAAATAAGCTTATCGCCTTCTTCACCGTACTTACCCATCAGCGTGGAAAGCTGTTCCATGGAGGGGGTTTCGAGCGGAAGATATCCGAAGCGGGCGAACGCTGTGCGTATGATGCCGAACAGATAATTCCGCCTGAGCATTTCAGCCGGAGAAAAATCACGGGTTCCCTTCGGAATGGATGGCTTCATATTCAGGATGTGGTGAGTTTCTTGTATCTGAACCGTTTGGGCTCCAGGTTTCCAAGACGTTTTTTCTTCGCCTCTTCATACTCACTGTACCCACCTTCAAAAAACACGACTTGGGAGTCCCCTTCAAAGGCGAGAATATGCGTACAAACCCGATCGAGAAACCAACGGTCGTGCGATATGATTACCGCACAACCGGCGAAATTCTCCAGAGCCTCCTCAAGTGCCCGCAGCGTATTGATATCGATATCATTGGTAGGCTCATCAAGCAGCAGCACATTGGCGCCGGTCTTCAGTGTCATAGCCAGGTGTACGCGGTTTCGCTCTCCACCGGATAATACACCGACCTTTTTTCCCTGATCGGCACCGTTGAAATTGAACTTGGAGATATAGCTCCGTGCATTGACGCTCCGATTACCGATCATGATGTTGTCAGTCCCTCCTGAAATCACCTCGAAAACCGTTTTATCAGGAAGCAGGTCCTTGTGGCTTTGATCAACGTATCCGATTTGCACGGTTTCACCGATGCTGAACTCACCTTTGTCCGCCGTCTCCATTCCCATGATCATGCGGAAAAGCGTGGTTTTACCTACCCCGTTTGGTCCGATGATTCCAACGATTCCGGCCTGTGGAAGAGAGAAACTCAGGTCCTCGATCAAAAGGCGATCACCATAGCCCTTATACACATGCTCGGCTTCGATAACACGCGTCCCCAACCGGGGGCCGGGTGGAATGAACAACTCTAAGCGCTCTTCTTTCTCGCGGGTCTCCTCGTTGACCATTTTATCATATGCGGTGAGACGAGCCTTGGACTTTGCATGACGGGCTTTCGGAGACATTCTTACCCAATCAAGTTCCCGCTCCAGCGTTTTCCTGCGTTTACTTTCGGTTTTTTCCTCCTGCTCCAACCGTTTTCCCTTCTGTTCGAGCCAGCTGCTGTAA
>JBJTJB010000424.1:0-1399 GCA_046095245.1 Bacteroidota bacterium
AGCCGTGTGCTTGGAGGGGGGCTTGTTCCGGGATCACTCACACTGCTTGGCGGCGAACCCGGAATCGGTAAATCAACCCTCCTGCTTCAATTGGCAGTCCAGCTCAAGGGCAAACGGATCCTGTATATCTCCGGTGAGGAAAGTGAACAGCAGGTTCGTATGCGCGCCGAGCGGATCGGCCCACAGCAGGGAGAGTGCTATATCCTTACGGAAACCACCACACAACATATCTTCCAGCAGATCGAAGCGCTTCGGCCTGAGCTGGTGATTGTCGATTCGATTCAGACTCTGTATTCGAATGTGTATGAATCGGCTCCGGGTACTGTATCTCAGATCAGGGGTTGTGCAGGAGAACTATTGCGTTTTGCCAAAGAGACCGCCACGCCGGTTCTTCTCATCGGTCACATAACAAAGGAAGGAAGTATCGCAGGGCCCAAGGTACTTGAGCATATGGTCGATACCGTACTCCAGTTCGAAGGAGACCGGCATCACGTGTACCGGATTCTTAGGGCGATCAAGAATCGCTTCGGATCTACCGCCGAACTCGGGATTTATGAAATGCACGGTGCCGGACTGCGTGAGGTGGCCAATCCATCGGCCTTGTTGCTTTCTCAACGGGATGCAAGCCTCAGCGGAACAGCCGTAGCCTGTACTATGGAAGGGGTAAGACCTTTCCTTATCGAAACCCAGGCGCTCGTTTCCTCTGCGGTTTATGGGACTCCGCAGCGAACCACAACCGGATATGACTTGCGCAGATTACACATGGTTCTTGCGGTTTTGGAAAAACGCTGTGGATTCAAGCTTGGCGCAAAGGACGTCTTTCTGAATATCGCCGGTGGTATTCGTGTGGAGGATCCTGCCATCGACCTGGCCATCATCTGTTCCGTACTTTCATCTGCCGAGGACATGGCGATTGATCCGGCCTGTTGCTTCGCGGGAGAAGTCGGCTTGACCGGCGAAATCCGTCCTGTAACCCGTATAGAGGCGCGGATTAACGAAGCTGCCCGTCTGGGGTTCAAGCGCATTTTCGTTTCCAGGTACAATGCCGGTCTGGAGGCGCTTGCATCACGCAGTACCATTAAAATCGAACCGGTAGGTAAGGTCGAGGAGGTTTTCAGTTTGCTCTTCGCCTGAGTCGCCCCGTTTCCTTCCTTACCTTTGTTTCCGCATGAAAACCAATATCCGTCACCTGAGCTCACAGGAACTCACTGCTTTCTTCGTGTCGAGCGGCGACAAGGCTTTTCGTGCACGGCAGGTTGAGGAGTGGTTGTGGAAGAAAGCGGCACGCAGCTTTGCGGAAATGACCAATTTGAGCAAGGAGACGCGGAATCTGCTGGAGGAGAATTTCAAAATCGATGCGATCGCTGTCGATAAGAAGCAGGTCAGTAATGACCGCACA
>JBJTJB010000425.1:0-1113 GCA_046095245.1 Bacteroidota bacterium
AGACCATCGCTCAATTGCTCAAGACCCATCAGGCAGCAGGTAAAAATGACTTTTCGTTCAGCACTCAAGATATTCCCGATGGATCTTACCTCGTTAAAGTGAGTGACGGCACGGAAGAATTCGTCCGTTCGATCGCGGTACGTCATTGACGTGAAGTGTATTTCCGGAGCTTGTATTTGTGCCCCAGCTAATCATCTGAGGGGGGGGCGCTAATTGTTCCTCCAGCGCTCCAGTTTCGGGATGCTGCGTGTAGCCAGCCAGGCGATCATCCCGTTGAATCCTGATTTCTTCATTTGATCGATGCAAAAGGCCTGCATCTTTTTCGCGGTATCGATTTCGGGCGGGGTCAGGAACGCGCCGTTCTTGTAGCACATCGAGCAGTACTTCGGACTGATGCTTCCGTCTTTTTCGGTACCTCCTCGTTGTTTGTCTTTCTTAAGCGGATATCCGCAGCTCTGGCAGTATGAATGTGGTTTAATACTCATTCCGATTTTAGATCAGTTGTTTGAATAGACGGATTTTGCTCATGGGGTAAACGATTGCAAGCGAAATTACGAGCACAATCAGACACTTGATCGGAATATCAATCACCGCTATGGATGACAGTTGCAGGTATTTCATGCGAATCAGGTTGTTTAATACATCCAGGATGCCTGCATGAATGAGGTATACACCAAAGGAGAATGGAGCCAGCCGTGTAAGGATGTTTTTCCGCAGATTCAATTGCTGGAATGCAGAGAAAAAACACAAAGAACCCACAATCACGAGCGGAGTGAGATAGCCATAGAAATACAGGTTGTTGTAGTGAAGGATGGTGTAGGAAGTCAAAGCGGCAATGAGCCCACCCGAAACCAGGTAGATACCGAATTGAACCTTGGCAGACCATGTTGTTTTGGATGTACTCAGGATATAGCCGAATAGAAAATACCCGAAGTAATCCACACACCAGGTCAAGAAGAAGGGCTCGAGTTCATGGTATGACGTATAAGCGGAGCGGATCATGCCAATCCCCATAAGCACGCAGGCTGTAAACCAAAGCCTAGCCCTTGACACGCGCGCCACGAACCAGTTGATGAACGGGGCTGTGAGATATAGCCCGGTAACCATAAAAAG
>JBJTJB010000426.1:0-4166 GCA_046095245.1 Bacteroidota bacterium
TGAGGGATTCTTGTTAAGGGTTAGCCGGCAATTCCTTTCGAATCGATGCGGATGCCGGGGCTCATTGTACTGCTGAGCGCGATGCTTTTGAGGTAGGTTCCCTTCGCAGCGGAAGGTTTGAGCTTGACGATGGTCTGCAGGAGTTCCTGTGCGTTTTCGTACAACTTGGCAGAATCGAAGGACACCTTGCCGATGGAGGCATGGATGATTCCTGTCTTGTCCACTTTGAAGTCGATTTTACCGCCCTTCACGTCTGTTACCGCCTTGCCTACATCGTTGGTCACGGTGCCGGTCTTGGGGTTAGGCATGAGGTTACGGGGGCCCAGGATTTTACCCAGCTTACCCACTTTCGCCATAACGCTTGGCATGGTGATCACAATGTCTACATCCGTCCAACCTCCTTCGATTTTCTGGATGAAGTCGTCGAGACCCACATGATCGGCGCCGGCATCGCGGGCTTCCTGCTCTTTGTCGGGAGTGCACAGTACCAGCACGCGAACGGTCTTACCCGTTCCGTGTGGCAGCGTAACCACACCACGCACCATTTGATTGGCTTTGCGGGGGTCCACGCCGAGGCGAACACTCAGGTCGACAGATGCATCAAACTTGGTGAAGGAGCAATCCTTTACCAGTTTGGTGGCATCCTGCAGGGTGTAGACTTTATCGGAGTCTACCTTCGCGTAAGCTACCTTTTGGTGCTTGGTTAACTTGGCCATGTTTTGATTCTGAGATTAAGGGTGTTGCGGATACCGGATCACGGGAAGCAGCGAGCGATTACCGGGGCCGCGATCGGATTAGTTTTCCCAGGGAGCCGTTCCCTCTACGTTGATGCCGGCACTACGGGCAGAACCTGCTATCATCTTCATCGCTGATTCGATGGTGAAGCAGTTCATGTCCTGAATTTTGCCTTCAGCAATGTTGCGGATCTGGTCCCAGGTAACTGAACCCACTTTTTTACGGTTGGACTCGGCCGAACCCTTCTGGATCTTGGCCGCCTCGAGGAGCTGCACGAATGCAGGAGGCGTCTTGATTACGAAGTCGAACGACTTGTCCGTATACACGGTGATAATGACCGGCAATACCTGCCCTGCCTTGTCCTGGGTCCGCGCGTTGAACTGCTTGCAGAACTCCATGATGTTCACCCCCTTCGCACCGAGAGCCGGTCCGATGGGAGGTGCGGGGTTGGCAGCGCCGCCTTTCACCTGTAATTTGATGAGTGCGCCTATTTCTTTTGCCATTGTGTTTGTTGTTATAGTCGGGGTTTCGTTGCGGTGAGAAGTCCTGCAGCCCGGAGTGGAAGCTCAACCGGCTGAAGGCTCCGCATTGGAACCTTACGATTCTTTTTCTACTTGCATGTAACTGAGCTCGAGGGGAGTCTTCCGTCCGAAGATCTTGACCATCACCTTGAGCTTCTTCTTTTCTTCGTTCACTTCTTCGATCACCCCACTGAAGCTGTTGAATGGACCATCGGTCACTTTCACCGACTCGCCCACCACAAAGGGGATATTGATCACCTCGTCACTATCGGCCAATTCATCCGCCTTTCCGAGAATGCGGTTCACTTCGGTCTGACGCAGGGGTGCCGGCGCCTCGCCTTTGGGACCGAGGAATCCGATAACACCGGAGGTATTTTCAATGATGTGCGGAATTTCACCCACCAGGTCGGCTTCGAGGAGAATGTAGCCCGGGAAGTAGCTACGCTCCTTACTCACTTTCTTGCCATCCTTGATCTGGTAGTACTTTTCCATGGGGATGAGCACCTGCGCCACATGGTGCTGGAGTCCGGTACGTGCAATCTCACTTTCGATGTATTGCTTTACCTTCTTCTCCTTGCCACTCACGGCGCGGATGACATACCACTTCTTGGTGGAGGTTGTCGTCTCGGTCATGACGAAATCAGGCAAACAGGTTGTAGATGACGTTGAGGGATCCTGAGAACAGTACATCGATCAGGAATATGACGCAGCCGAAAATCAGGGTAGCGACCAGCACCACCATGGCACTGCTTTGCAACTCGTTCCACGTGGGCCACGATACCTTGTTCATCAGCTCGTTGTAGGAGTCCTGGATATAAGCTCTGATCTTTTCCATGTGCTTCGCGTTGAAGGTGTCTGGCCCTGTTGATTTGAATGGAAAACGACGGACCAGATTCGTTTTCCCGTGCACGGGTGGAGAGACTCGAACTCCCAGCCAACGGTTTTGGAGACCGCTACTCTACCAATTGAGCTACACCCGTAAACCGGAGAAGGGTTCACAACAGGCTGATGATCAGTTTGTTGGCAGACATCAGGCGCGGTCGTGCAGCTCCTCGCCGTATTAAACAGGGATGTCCCGGCCTGCGGCCGGGACATTCCCCGAATGCTTCAATCGGATTACTCGATGATTTCAGTCACCTGACCGGCACCAACGGTACGGCCACCTTCGCGGATAGCGAAACGGAGACCTTTGTCCATCGCGATGGGCTGAATCAGCTCCACGTTGATTGTAACGTTGTCGCCAGGCATAACCAGTTCACGTCCGTCCTGAAGGCTGATTTCTCCGGTAACGTCAGTTGTACGGAAGTAGAACTGAGGACGGTACTTGTTGTGGAACGGCGTGTGACGGCCACCTTCTTCCTTCTTGAGAACGTAGATCTCAGCCTTGAACTTGGCGTGAGGCTTGATGGAACCAGGCTTGGCGATAACCATACCGCGGCGGATATCCGTCTTTTCAATACCACGGAGGAGCAGACCGACGTTGTCGCCAGCTTCACCACGGTCAAGGATCTTACGGAACATTTCAACACCGGTAACGGTGGACTTCATGCTCTGCTCCTGCATTCCGATGATTTCAACGTCTTCACCGGAGTTGATGACACCACGCTCGATACGGCCCGTAGCTACGGTACCACGACCGGTGATGGAGAACACGTCTTCCACCGGCATGAGGAACGGCTTGTCGACTTCACGCGGAGGAACCGGGATATAAGTATCAACCGCTTCCATCAACTGCATGATGGTATCAACCCATTTAGCGTCGTTATTCAGACCACCCAACGCAGAACCGCGGATGATCGGAGTGTTGGAACCGTCGAACTCATAGAAAGAGAGGAGGTCACGGACTTCCATCTCAACGAGGTCAAGCAGTTCAGGATCGTCAACCATGTCCACTTTGTTGAGGAACACGACGATTTTCGGAACACCTACCTGACGGGCAAGCAGGATGTGCTCGCGGGTCTGAGGCATTGGACCGTCTGTAGCAGCAACAACAAGAATAGCTCCGTCCATCTGAGCAGCACCGGTTACCATGTTCTTTACATAGTCAGCGTGACCAGGACAGTCAACGTGTGCGTAGTGACGGTTAGCCGTCATGTATTCAACGTGAGCGGTGTTGATGGTGATACCGCGCTCTTTTTCTTCAGGTGCGTTATCGATTGAATCGAATGAACGCTTTTCTGAAAGACCTTTTTCAGCGAGTACGGTGGTGATAGCAGCCGTCAACGTGGTCTTACCGTGGTCAACGTGACCGATGGTACCGATGTTTACGTGGGGTTTAGTCCGTTCAAATTTCTCTTTTGCCATTTTCAGTAGAGGTTATAGGTTATTTGTTTAGTTGTATTAGGTATTAAGAAGAAGCATTGAACACAGCTGGAAGCTTCCGTGTTCAATGAGTTTTATGTGAGCCAATGACCAGGATCGAACTGGTGACCTCATCCTTACCATGGATGTGCTCTACCAACTGAGCTACATTGGCTAATGGTAATCCGGTATGAAAACCACGAAGTAACCCGGAAGTACTTCGGGGCAATCGGACCGTTTGGAGCGGAAGACGGGGCTCGAACCCGCCACCCTCAGCTTGGAAGGCTGATGCTCTACCAAATGAGCTACTTCCGCCTTTTCGGCAAGATTCCTTTTATCGGGGCGGTGAAGGTCGGAAAAATTCACCGAATCCACAAACCCTTCAATCAGGGAGTCTTACAACGAAACAGTGGGGAGAGGAGGATTCGAACCTCCGAAGTCGTAAGACAGCAGATTTACAGTCTGCCCCATTTGGCCACTCTGGTATTTCCCCATTGTTTGCAATAACTTTCGTTATCGCCCCCGATTTACACGGATTGGAGCCACTTGTCGGAATCGAACCAACGACCTACTGATTACAAGTCAGTTGCTCTACCAGCTGAGCTAAAG
>JBJTJB010000427.1:0-4962 GCA_046095245.1 Bacteroidota bacterium
GATAGCGTGGTAAGGATTTCTTAACCTGAACTCCGTTCAATTCACCTGAACGGTAGCAGATTGGGCGGGCAGCCCGGAAGAATCGTAGGCCTTGGCGTAAAAAAAGCCAGCGGCCGAATCACCCGTAACGGGATAATCGTATTCGAAAGGAGCTGCGGAATCGGAAAAAACCACAAGGTCATTGTTATAAAAATCAACGCGTGAAACGCTGCCATCCAAATCCGATGCATCCGCCTTCAAGTTGATCGACTTTTTATCGGTCCGTTTCGCCAGTAATTCGATCTGAGGCGCTTGTTTCCCCGGGTGACTGGAATACATCAAGTCCGGTCGGAGCGTTTCATCTTGCAGGGGATTGCGGGCAACATATTTCTCTGATCCGCCTGCGGGTACCGCCAACTGGATATTCAACTCCAGCTCCAGCAAACCATCGGTGGTAAGCTGGGCAATCAACACCCGGTTTTCGGGTTGCGGACCAACGGTACCTCCGTACGACGCCCATGCACCATCTGTGGTGCGTATGGTTCCGCCCACTTCGTTCCGTCTGGAGTAATCGAACAGGCGCAGGTCCTGTTCCAAATTGAACGAATTGACCGTTGGTTGAAGTCGCAGAAAACGTATGCCATCGCGTTCAGTCAGGGGAATGCCCGCGGACGTATCGTTGTTCCGTAAAATGCCCTGCTGATTTTCGAATACCAGACTTCGGGCGGTATCGTCTTCGGATTTGAGCAAACCCTGATAATCGAGGGCAGCAGCACCAACTGAAATCCAGCTGTCGAGCATGCCGGCGCGGGTCTTTAACGCTGAGGGATGGATGTCATTTGCCAGAATCCCATCGGCACCCGGACAGTTGTAGAACCGCGTGGAGGTTTTGAGCTTCAACTCGTGCCCTTGCACACCATAACAGGCCTGAAACCGGTATACAGGAGCCATGTCAACAAATACACGGTAGGTGACCGCACCCAAGGGAAGAAGCCCGTTCAGTTCTGCATCAACCGTATCTGCGGGGCTCACCACATAATACCGTTCAACGATCAGTTTTTCGAAGCCGGTTTGCGCCCGAACGGCATAAACCAGTCCGGACAGGACAAAAAAGATCAGTGCAGCACGCCGCGAAATGCAGTTCATAGGGTCCGTTTCTTGTGGATTTACCGATGGGCAAAGCTAAGCCTCGGCTTGCGCCGGTGCACACAGGTCTGAATTAACATAGTGTTAAGTCTTTGTGAAGCAAAGGCCGCCCGCGTCCTCTGAAATCGTACGAAAGAGGCCTGCATGTGGCTTCACCGCCCGGTGGAAAACTGAGTCCTTTAGGTTGACCCGCCGCCTTGCTAAGGAGATAAAATGACTGAACTTTGAAGCCTTATGCAAGAGTCGTTAACCGGAGTGAATCCCGAACGTACAGTGCTTAGAAAAGGAGGGCTTGCGCTTTTCCTAAAGGCGGGCGGGATGGTATCCCAATACGTATTCACCCTTGCGGTGGCTCGCCTGTGCGGACCGGTGGAATTGGGGCGCTTCACACTCGCCTATACCCTGCTCCAACTCTTGAACATTATGGCCTTGCTGGGACTGGACAATTTATTGACGCGCAAACTGGCATCAGCAAAGGCGGAACAGAACCCTGCAGCATTTCATACTTCATACCGGAGTATCGCTGGTATCGTTCTTTTCTCATCGATCCTATGCGCTGGCTTGCTTTATCTGTTCGCAGAGTCCGTCGCAATTCACTTGTTTCACGACCCGCAATTGTCGTCCGGATTGAAGTGGATGTCGCTGGCACTCCCGGCGTTCAGCCTCACCACACTGCATGCTGCGGCATTCAGGGGAGTCCGAAACATGACGGGCTTCAGTGCATACCGCATCCTCATTCCATTGATCAATACAGGATTGTTGCTGTTTTTTCTTCAACATGCACCTGTTTCTGGTATCGCCCAAGCTTTCGCTGCCTCCAGCATGATCATCTGCGTGGCCTACGTTTTCCTGTGGCGAAAACAGATACCTATAAAGACTCACGAAAAAGAAATTCGGCCAAACACAGCTTTGGTGTTAAGCGAATCGCTTCCGATGATGATTACCGGGTCCGTTTTTTTCATCATGAACTGGACCGACAATCTGCTGATCGGATTACTGGGCACTGCACGTGACGTGGGCTACTATGATACGTCCTTTAAACTCGCATCAGTCACCGCACTTGCATTGATGGCCATAAACGCCATTCAAGCACCCCTGTTTGCCGAGGCGTATCACAAAAAAGACATGACCGGACTGGCTGATCTGGTTTACAAATCCACAAGAGTGCTTTTTTTAACAACCATACCGATTTCCATCCTGCTAGTCATTTTCGCAAAACCCCTTCTAGGTCTGTTCGGACCCGAGTTCGTAAGCGGTGCTCTGGCCATGAAAATCCTCGTTGCAGGCAATGTCGTCAATGCGCTCACCGGATCGGTTGGGATCTTATTGCAGATGACAGGCTATCAACAGGCCTACAACCGGATCATCCTGTGGTCGTCCCTCCTATCCGTTCTGATTTGCATCATACTCATTCCGATGTACGGTATCATAGGTGCTGCCATCGCCTCGACTGCTACGCGGATCCTCCAGAATCTGTTTGCACTTCGCAGGGCCTACCTGAGTCTAGGCATCATCAGCATATGGATTCCGGGCATGCCACACCCAAAACCCCAGCAACAAGCCAAACCATGAAACCGAACTTCCTGGTGGCCGGTGTTGCAAAAGCGGGCACAACATCGTTATTCTATTACCTGCGACAACATCCCGAGATCAGTATTCCACGAAAGGAAACCTTTTTCTTCATTCACAAACATTACACTCATCAAGATCCGAATGAACCGGGGGCACGTCCTGTGAACCGGATTATCCGTACCGAAGAGGAATACCTGAAGCTATATTCAAATTGCGAGACCAATGCCATCGGAGAAGTATCTACCGGTTATGCCTACTACCACGAAGAAAGTATACCGGCAATCCAACACCTGCTTGGAGATCCGAAAATCATCCTCGTACTTCGTGATCCCGTGGACAGGATTGTTAGTGGATACAACCACTTTCGAAATGCGGGAATTGAACCATTCGAATTGAACATTGCCATTGAATCGGAACGTGTACGAAAAGAAGCCGGATGGGATTTCATGTGGCAATATACCGGACTTGGATTTTATGCTGATGCGGTCCGTGCATTTCAATCCGGCTTCAGCAATGTATTAATTGTCCTGCAGGAGGACATCGCAGGCGAGCGTGCAAATGAAACCATGAAGCGGATCTTCCGCTTTTTGAGGGTAGATGATTCCTTTGTTCCCGATGTAAGCACAACGTACAACTTATCCGACAGCCAGCAATCGAATCCGGTATTCCGTTACTTCCTATCAAGCAGGCCGATCCGGAAATTCCTCAGGCCGTTGGTAAAAACCCTCTTGCCCATAGAACTGAAACGGAGTATCCTGCATCGGCTACGTAAACCAGATCCGAGCGGGAAATACAGGCCGGATCCGGAACAATTGAAAAAGTTATACGAACTGTACGCAGAAGATATCCGTGTAACTCAGGCTCTCATCGGCCGCGATCTTTCTCACTGGCACAGATACAACTAGAGATGGGGAAGCCGAATTTTTTCATCATCGGTGCTGCGAAAGCAGGAACCACGACCTTGTATGCTATGCTGTCCAAGCATCCCGAGGTTTACATGTGTCCTATCAAAGAGCCGCATCATTTTTCAACCGAGATCAGATCGGAACATGTACGACCGATTCTGCGGGAGCGCTATGCTCTAACAAACATCAAACGATACATCGAACAGGGGATGCCCTATCCCTTACACAGTTTACTGGTACCGGACAAACAGGATTACGAGAACCTGTTTCGATTTTCCGGCGATGCCATTGCTGTGGGCGAGGCAAGTCCATCCTACTTACACTCGCCCGTAGCAGCTGCACAGGTCCATACTTACAATCCAAAAGCGCGCATCGTTGTCATCTTACGCGAACCGGTAAGCCGACTGCAATCGCATTACCTGATGGAAAGGCGTATGGGAATGACCAATGAGCCCTTGTCCAAAGCAATCGAACACGATGGGAAAATCAAGGACAGAACCTGGGGGAGCGCAGCGCTTTACACCGAATTGGGCCGCTATTCGGATGACCTGAAACGATACATGGATCTTTTCCCGGCGGATCAGATTCTTGTATTGTGGTTTGAAGAACTGGTCGATGATCCGGAAGCAGTATATCGGAGGCTCTGCAACTTCCTGAACATCCGCGAGCATACCCTTGACTTGGCTGGAAACCGGCATAACGCTGCCGAAGTACCGCGATCAGCCTTCACGCGGATGCTGTGGCGACTGGAGGGGATGAAAGCGTTCCTGCGCAAGTCCATCCGAAGCCGTAAAATCAGGAGACTATTCCGAAACATTCTTTTCCGGAAGGCCGGCCAGGAAGATGCGATGCCGATGGAGCTGAAAAAACAACTGGCAGCCTATTACCGCGACGACATCCGCAAGCTATCCGCGCTCACAGGTCGGAATCTGGATCACTGGCTCGCAGCAATAGGCACGGATTCCGTATCTTGAGGGGGTAAATGAAAGCTAGAGCAAACGAGCCGGAAAAAACCGGTTTTTTCATCGTTGGGGCCGCCAAAGCCGGTACCAGTGCGCTGCATCATGTATTGAGTCTGCATCCGGGAGTATCCATGAGTTCTGTAAAGGAGCCCAATTTTTTTTCCTGGGATCTGATTGAACAACAACAGCTTTATTATGAAACTCCACAGATCAGAACGGAGGATTCATACGAAGCGCTCTTTCAAGGTCATCCTGGGCGACTGCGCGGAGAAGCCAGTGTGTCGTACCTGTACTACCCAGCAGTAGCGAAGCGATTGTACGATTACAACCCATCAGCAAAAATCATCATCGTCTTGCGCGAACCCATATCACGCGCCCAATCCCATTATGGTATGGAC
>JBJTJB010000428.1:0-1546 GCA_046095245.1 Bacteroidota bacterium
TATCACGACCCTCAGTGTCTTGCGAACACTTGCAGATTTTCGCCCATTTGGATGAAGTGAGTTTGCCCTCGAAATCATCAAGCAGCCTGTTGACCATTTTATATTGTCGCTCGTTGAGTCTGTGGTCCTTTAGCTTAGCCCAGTATTTTGCTTTGTAAAGAATTCTCGACAGGCCTTTTTCTGATGAGACCAATGCACGATCCAGGCAATCCAGAAACCACGTTAACCAAGCTGTAATATCGGTCGTGCCTCGTTGTGTTTTTTCAAGGATGTCGTAGTAGGCTTTTCGCTCAACCCGTATTTGAGCAGACATGCTGTAGAATCGTTGCGGGATTCCGTCTGCACGCGCCAACAACATGTCGGTGATGGTTCTTGCCAGCCTTCCGTTGCCATCATCAAAGGGGTGAACAGTGACAAACCAGAGATGGGCGATGGCTGCTTTGACAAGTCCGTTCTTTTCGACTCCACTGTTGACCCAGGTAAGAAAACGATTCATCTCGGTTTCCAGTACAGATGAATCCGGTGCTTTGAAATGAACCCGCTCTTTGCCCAAAGGACCGGATACCACTTGCATGGGATCGTCAGACGCGTTGTTTCTCCATTTTCCAACAACGATCTTTTGCATCCCACTTCGTCCAGCGGGAAATAGCGCAGCATGCCATGCAAACAACCTATCGGTGGTGAGTGCCTCCCTGAAATGTTGAGTAGCATCAAGCATGACTTCTACTACGCCATCCACATGCCGGTCGGAATGTACCAATCCGGCCAAATCCAAACCTAATTTTCGTGCAATGGAGGAGCGCACTTCATCCCTATCTAAAAATTCTCCTTCGATTTCGTTCGACTTCAGTACCTCCAAGGTCATGGATTCCAAGTTCGCTTCCTTTTGCAAACTGAATCCCAAACTTTCCATCCGACCAAGCAGGCGTCCCTGCCGGTGACTGATTGTTGATAATAGGCTAAGGATTTCTTCCTGGTTCCAGGTAAACTTCGGCCAATCGCGCTGTTCGTAGATGTACATTCTCCGCAATATTTGCGGTAAATATAGACCGGAATCTCCGCAATTCCAAGTTAATATCCGCAAATATTACGGAGAATAAGGTGCTTTTTCTCCGCATCAATGCAGTGGCGACCTGATTGTTATCCTTTAATCCGCACCGGGCACGGGAAAACCGAGTGGTAAAAATCTCAATATGTCATCGTTGAATAACAACCCTCTCCCTGAACACATTTCCGGCTTGATCCCTTACCAAAAGAAGGTAAATGCCGTTCTCCTGAATTTCCACTTCAGTACGGCTGGCACTCAGGGCCATCTTTTTGATTTCCTGTCCGGCACCGTTCACAATGAGTAACTCGCCTTCGAAGGTTGTTTCTATTGTGATTTTTCCTTTGCTTGGATTGGGGAATGCCTTGAATCCTGCAGGTTCCTGACGCAAACCTGAAGGATCCGACCCCATGCGAATGGTGGCCGATGTGGTAGTAATGGTAATAGCTGCACTGAAAGCAGTGGAACCGCTACTGCATGTTCTTTGCAGACTCACCTCGT
>JBJTJB010000429.1:0-5633 GCA_046095245.1 Bacteroidota bacterium
TCTCAATAGTTATTTGGGGGTTCTACCTGCCGGTACAATTCCCTTTGGTTTCATTTACAACGGGATCAGCTACACGGGTCTTGCCGTTTCGGCCAATGGATTTTTGACCTTCGGGGCTACAAATCCCTCTACCACCAACACTCAGCCCATCAGTAGTACTGCGGCCTACGCGGGAGCAGTTTCAGCTTTCGGACGAGACTTGATCGGGGTTTACCGTGTCGCCAATTCAGCTGATCCTGATACCATTGCCCGCATCCGATACCAGACCCTGGGGAGTTTCCCTCAGCGGGTTTTCGTGGTTGAATGGGCAAATTTCCGCCCCACTGGCACTGCTCCCTCGGGCCTTGGCCCCGTTTTGAGTTTTCAGATCCAGCTGTTTGAGGGATCCAACAAAGTCGAAATCGTGTATGGCAATTACGCCGGAGGCACATGGCCGAATTCGACTGCTCAGGTTGGAATCCGCGGAGCCTCGAACTCGGCATTTCAAAACCGTACCTTGACGAGCGGACAGGCTTGGACCTTGACAACCGCAGGAACCTTAAATTCATCCCCTTGTGCCTACACGGGGTCAACCCTTCCGGCGAGCGGACTCACCTTCCGCTATAATCCTCCCTGCCAGACCCCTTCGGGATTATCGCTTGTCGATTTGTTGGCTAATTCGGTCACATTGCGGTGGAGTTCAGGAATCAGTTCGGGTGCACCCGGGGCAAGTTACCAGGTACAGTGGGGACCCTCCGGTTTTACATTGGGAACCGGAACTTCAGTCAGTGTTACCTCCGATAGTACATTGTCCCTGAGTGGATTGACAGCCGGGACATCCTATGCCTACTATGTCCGTCGAAATAGTGATGGTGCATTCAGCAACTGGGCTGGTCCAAAGGTCTTCACTCCGGGATTGGCCGGAGAGGTATGTGCCTCGGCCATTGTCGTTTCCATTGCCACCAGCCAGGCTACATGCGCTTCGACCACAGTCAACAACGGTCAGAGCCAAAATGGACCCAATGCGATTTGCTCCGATGCCTTAGGTGGAAATACGCCCGATGATGACGTTTGGTACAAGTTCACAGGTCCGCTCTCAGGGAAAGCTCTGATGGTTAGGACAACAGCCGGAACGAACAGTGATTGGGTGATGGAGGTGTGGAAGGGTTGCCCCGGCTCAGGTGGAACCCTGGTGGGCTGTAGCGACGATGTGAACGCGGGTATGCCGGAGATCAGTATTTGCCAAAACCTGTATCAACCCGGAGATGTTTTTTACGTCCGCCTATGGACGTATTCTGTAGGTGCAACAGGAACCTGCTCGCTCTGTGTTTATGAAAACGGACTGTGCATCATCCCTCCGGCGTATGACAACTGTGATAATGCTGCAATCATCCCCATCAATCCGGTCTTGTTTTGTCCCGGTAATGAGCTCAATTTCACTACACAGTTTGCCACACCCTCCGGAGTAGGCGGATCGAATGGTGCGGCACCCTCCTGCGACGGAACCGCCAACCTGAACGATGTATGGCTGACCTTCAACACGGGTACAACCGGTGATTTTAAAATAACCTTTGCCTTGGGAACCGCAACAGCATTGCGCGCCCAGCTCCTGTTTGAATGCGGTGGTGGGGGCTTCGAAATCCAGTGTTTCAGTTCTGCTGTGGGCACCTTCACCTTTACTGGTTTGAATCCATCTGCCGATTATGTGTTGCGGATCTGGTCACCTGCAGGTCAGGAGGGCACCTTTAGCGTTTGTGCACAGGATTTATGTGATGATGCCACAGCCGTGATATCGGGCTCCGCTACCATTTGCGCCGGTGGAACAGCTCAGCTGAGGGTTGACTTGACAGGCCTGTCCCCCTGGACAGTTTCATATTCGGATGGTACGACCACGTCCTCCTTTACCACCAGTACCACTCCGTATTTCCTGAACGTCACACCAACTGCCACTTCGTTCTACAACCTCGTTTCGGTGAACAGTTCACTTTGCTTCGGATCTGTTTCCGGTGTGGGCAGTGTAACGGTTAATCCTCCTCCAACGGTAACGCTCACGGCATTCGCTAACTCAGTTTGTTCCAACTCGGCCATCACCCTCACAGGCGGATCACCATCAGGAGGCACGTATTCGGGTGCGGGAGTCACCGGAAATCAGTTCAATGCAGCCATTGCCGGGGTTGGCACACACACCATCACTTACACCTTTGGGACGGGAAGTGGCTGCTCGCGGTCCGATTCCAAGACGATTACGGTCATCCCGGGGCCAAAAATCAACTCCTTCAGCCCTGCCTCCGGACCTGTAGGAACCCTGGTTTCCATTTCGGGAACAGGGTTCAGTGCGGTTTCCTCGGTGCGCTTCAACAGTACCAATGCAAGTTCGTTCAGCTTGGTTTCATCCTCACAGGTTACTGCAACAGTTCCCTCCGGGGCATCGACCGGTTTAATCACCGTAGTCAATTCCAATGGATGTTCAGGCCAATCTACCAGCAATTTCCAGCTCACAACCTCCAGCGTGCAGCTTTCCATCCGGGTTTTTGTTGAGGCCATGTATGCAGGCAACAACAGCCTAAATGCGGGTGTAGATGCTGTTGCTCTTCCCAATCTTGCTGATACACTGACTGTTATGTTGCGGCAGAGTGCGGCTCCACACAACCTGGTTTCCACTCAGAAGGTCCCCCTTTCAACGTCAGGTTTTGTCAACCTAACTTATCCCGGATCACTGGCAAATCAAGGGTACTATATTGTTGTTAAAACAAGGAATTCGATTGAAACCTGGAGTAAAACCCCTGTCACGCTGTTGGCGGGTTCCAATCAATTCAATTTTACCGGTGTAGCCGGGTCTCAGCGCGTGGCCGGTTCAGGCGGTAACTACCCGGAAGACAGACCCGAACATCCGGAATATGCGGTCTTTTATCGATGTCCTCTTGCCAATAACCTCAATGGTTTGGCATGTCATCACCTTTCGAACACATTCGACATTTCACACCATTACCCATTGGATTCAGGACTGCAGCCCCTAACTTTGATAGTTGCGGGCTGTATCCTATTCCCGGAAAATTCGTAAACACACAACCATGAATACAAAAACACTCCACAGGCTGCTGAGGCTGATTTTTACTTTGGGAATCATCGTTGGTTCTTCTTTTTCGGCATTTGCTCAGGTCAGCAACCTGAATTTTACGCAAACCACAGCGACCTATACTGAAATTACCGGAGGTACCGTCGTTGCAACAGCATCCGGTACGACGGGCGCTGCATCACTCGATGATGTGGTGTATACGTTGCCCGCCAGCACCATTCCGTTTACGTTTACGTTCGATAATACCGGCTACACGGGTCTGAACATCAGTACGAATGGTTTTTTGACGTTTGGTACAACCGCACCTGCCGCAAGCGGGAGCACAACAGGCTACACTCCGATTTCTGCCACTACGGCCTATGCCGGATGTGTATCTGCTCTGGGTCGTAATTTAAATGCCTACTTCACTGGAGTTTCCACGCAGACCGGTGAAATCCGCTACCAGACCCTGGGTGCTTCTCCAAACCGCGTTTTTGTGGTCCAATGGAAGAATTTCAAGGTGTTCACTTATACGGGAGCCTATGGTCCTGTCCTTAATTTTCAAGTGAGGTTGAGCGAAACCACCAATGCGGTTGAGATCGTTTACAACTGCAGTGGGGCTTTCACCTCCACAACTGCGCAGGTCGGATTGCGTGGACCCAACAATATTTTTCCGACGAACGTCAATAACCGTCAGGTAGCAGCTGCTAGCAATACCTGGATAACATCCGCTGCAGGAACCGCCAACACCAGTACATGTGAATTTTCCGGTTCATTATTGCCTCCAATCGGATTGACCTACCGTTTCGCCCAACCCCCTTGCCCGAATCCGCAAAACGCAACGGCTACCAATGTGACCCAGAAGTCGGCTCAGCTGACCTGGACTACCACAGGTGGTGGCGGCACATTCACTATTGAATACGGGTTGTCCGGATTTACACCCGGATCAGGTACAGTGCAAACTGGTGTGAATTCGGGTGTCACCATCTCCGGATTGTCTGCCAACACTGCATATCAGTTTTATGTAACCCAAAACTGTGGAAGCAATGGCAACAGCCAGCGTGTAGGGCCCATCAGTTTTTCTACCGGAGGTCCCGGTGAGGATTGTGCTACGGCACCCACAATTTCCGTAGCCAACAACCTGGGTTCATGTGTTTTTACGACAGTCTCCTCCGGAGTTTCATCAAACGGTCCGAATGCGATTTGTTCCGATGTGAATGGTAATACACCCAATGATGATCGTTGGTATAAGTTTGTTGCACCATCCACCGGAGACCAATTGGTTCTTTACACGACCGCTGGCACGGCAAACGACTGGGTTATGGAGGTTTGGTCAGCCTGTCCCGGATCAGGAAGTGTCATTAAATGCTCGGATGATGTCAATGGTGCCATGCCCGAGATCAGGCTGTGCCAGAATGAGTACACCCCTGGAAATACCTACTACATCCGGATTTGGACATACAGCACTTCGGTGACCGGAACGGCGAATTTGTGCGTTTACAAGGATTTGGAATGTCCGATTCCTCCTGTAAATGACGAGTGTGTTGATGCGCGGGTCTTGCAGGTCAATTCGCCCGGTGCCTGTCCGGCCGCTTCACAACGGTATACCACCAAGTATGCCACACCGAATATTGATGGAGCCACCTGCGATGCGGGTACAAAACGTGATGTGTGGTTTGTTTTCAATTCCGGAAATTTCTCCGATATCAGCATGACCATCACACCGGTTTCGGCAACAACCTTGAAAGCCCAATTGTTGTTTGAGTGCGGCGGATTTGAGTTGTACTGTTATAATCCGGCCAATGGTACCTACACGTTTACAAACCTGAATCCGGTAGCTGACTAGATCATCCGTGTTTGGTCCGACACCCTGACTGCGGGCACCTTCGACATTTGCCTGTTCTCAAATTGTACGGCTCCCACAGCTACAATCGGTTCGGGTACAACCATTTGTTCCGGCCAATCTGCCACGCTTCCGATCACATTTACAGGCACTGCCCCATGGACGTTTTCGTATCGGAATGATGTAACCGGAAGTGTGACTTCTGTGACAACTTCGTCCAATCCTTACAACCTGGTAGTCAGCCCCACTGTCACCACCGGATATACACTACTCACAGTTTCCGATGCGCAATGCTCCGGGGCGGCCAGCGGAACTGCTTTGGTCACCGTGGGCGGTGCCGGACAGACTCCCGTGGTAAGCGGTAATGCGTCTGTTTGCAGAGGGCAGATTGGACTTGTTTATTCAACCCCGGCACAGAGTGGATCCACTTACAGTTGGACAGTCCCCACAGGTGTGACCATCACAGCCGGTCAGGGTACCAACAGCATCACAACAACCTGGAGCACTACCGCTGTTGCCGGTAATGTTTCGGTAACAGTAACCAATGGCTGTGGAACAAACACCGGTAGTCTTGCAGTTTCTGTTGGTTCGGCTCCAGTTTCACCTTTGATTTCCGGCAGTGCCAGTGTCTGCCGCGGAGCGAGCTCAATCGGCTACAGCACAACGGCTCAAACGGGTGTGACCTATACCTGGACAGTCCCCACGGGCGTGACCATCACAGCGGGTCAGGGTACCAACAGCATCACCACCAGCTGG
>JBJTJB010000430.1:0-1866 GCA_046095245.1 Bacteroidota bacterium
TTCCCGGGCTGTGCCTTCGGTGTCACCGTTCCCACTTCAATGAAACTGAAGCCGAACATTCCAAGTTCTTCAACCAACAAAGCGTCCTTATCGAATCCGGCTGCCAGACCAATCGGGTTTTTGAACTCCAACCCCATGCACTTGACAGGGGTTGCGTTCACATGCTTGCTTCCATAAACCCACCCCAATACGCTCTTCCCACCCGGAATCTTTCCGAAAAGGCTTAACAGACTAAAAACCAGATGATGGGCCCGCTCAGGATTTAGGAGGAACAGCAGAGGACGGATCAGAAACCGGTACATACCGCAAGAATAGTCAATCTATCAATCAGGATACTCTAATTTGTAATTTAGACAAGTCTAATTTATATTTGCATCATGCGATACACTACTTCGGAAGAGAATTACCTAAAGGTCATATTCCATTTGGGTCATGGTCAGCAGGAAGCTGTTCTGACATCGGAAATTGCCAGCAATCTCAACACGACCTCCGCTTCCGTTACCGATATGCTGAAGAAGCTGTCAGATAAAGACCTGGTTTCGTATGAGCGTTACCGTGGTGTACGTGTAACGCGCAAAGGCGAGCGAGCTGCTTTGGATGTGATTCGTCGCCACAGGCTATGGGAGGTGTTTCTAACCGATGTGCTGAAATTCGGATGGGATGAGGTTCACCACCTGGCAGAAGAGTTGGAACACGTCAGTTCGGACGAATTGATTTCACGGTTGGATCGGTTTCTGGGCAATCCGCGGTTTGATCCGCACGGTGATCCCATACCGGATAAAAACGGCAAGCTCCAGGCTGGGAAAGTACGTTCGCTGGATGGAGTTGTGCAGGGTAGCGATTGGGTTGTTAGCGGTGTGCTTGACGATGCCACGCCTTTCCTTCAATTTTTAAACCGCAAAGGCATACGCCCCGGGATCAGGCTAAACGTGTTACATATCGATCCCTACGACCAAAGCATGCTCGTTTCCATCGAGCATGGCCGCGAAGAATTCCTTTCGTTTGATGTTACCCAACTGATTTCAGTAGCACAGGCATGAGCGAGCCCCATCCCCACAAGTCTTTATCAGAAGTTCATGGCACGGTAGCCATACCCAACAAGCGCGGTTTCTTCCGCAAACTCTTCGCCTTTTTAGGTCCGGCCTATCTCGTGAGTGTCGGCTACATGGACCCGGGGAATTGGGCTACCGATATTGCCGGAGGTAGTAAATACGGGTACGATCTCATCTGGGTGTTGCTCATGTCTAACCTGATGGCCTTGTTGCTGCAGGGACTCAGCGCACGGCTTGGTATTGTACGCGGTCGCGATCTCGCCCAAGCCTCAAGGGAAATGTTCCCCGGATTTGTCAATTATTTCCTGTATGGTCTGGCAGAAATCGCCATTGCCGCCTGCGATTTGGCGGAGGTGCTGGGTATGGCCATCGGTCTGAATCTACTGACGGGAATTCCACTTCTGTGGGGAGTTGTAATCAGTGCGCTAGATACCTTTCTGCTGCTGTTTCTGATGAATCATGGTATCCGGAAAATGGAACTTTTCATCATCTCTCTGGTTGCAGTAATCGGAGCAGCTTTTGTCGCCCAGCTTTTCATCGCTTCACCCGATCCCACTCAAATCGCCGGAGGATTTATTCCCGGGGTGCTTGACGACACAGCCTTGTATATCGCCATCGGTATCATTGGTGCTACTGTCATGCCACACAACCTGTATCTGCACAGTGCCCTGGTGCAGACCCGAAGACTGGAGGGTGGAGAACGGGAAACCAGGCGCGCCATCCGATTCAATTTGATCGATAGTACGATCGCCCTAAACGCGGCGTTTTTCGTAAACGCTGCAATTTTGATACTGGCTGCCAGTGCGTTCCACCG
>JBJTJB010000431.1:0-1985 GCA_046095245.1 Bacteroidota bacterium
GCAAACAGCGTATGACGCAAACAGGTCCCAAAGGGCAACAGGTCTGTTTGGAACAATACCCTGAATCCGGAAAGAAATCCGATGAACGCAATACCATATGCGGCCAGTCCGAACCAGGTATGAATGAACTGATGAGCGATAACCGCCCCAAACTTGCCAAGCCAGTTTTCAACCTGCTTATCGGAATACCTGAACAGGTCAAACCAGGAACCACTTACCAGACTGTGGTCAGCACGCCAGGTAAAGAAATAGGAGGTGAATGCTGTCACCAACACGACCGACATAAGCATCAGAAAAAGCCCCGCGATTTTCCTGCTTCGCTCATCGCGCAGCATCGTGAGCACGGGGAAATTAACCGGTTTAGGTGCTTTGGCTTTTTTGGGCTTGGCCTTTCGTGTACTCTTTTCCTCCTCCGCGAATGGTGCCTGAAGGTTTTCTGCCGGATTCTCCGGTTCCATGGGTGCTTGCTTCAAGCGGTTTCCTTTTCCTGCCATCTTCTGTAGTTACGCTTCAATCGCATAAAAGTACCCAGCCAGGGCATGCCTGTCCAGTAGCCATGACTCAGTCCTTTGAACAGCTCTGTGTGCAAAACCAGCTGTTTCTTAGCTGCACGGATTTCCGGATTTTTGACCTTAAGTTAACAACGCATGAATCCTCAAGAATTGTATATACTGGACCAACTCCGTTCCCATTATCCTGAGCTTGAGCCCGATTTGAAAAATGAAATCGCCACACATGCGCTGGTTCGTGAGGTGAAAGCCGGCGAAGTTTTAATGAAAACGGGCCAGTTCATCCGTTCAACCATGCTGTTGACCCGGGGTAGAATTAAAGTGTACAAAGAGAGTGGGGATGGTGCCGAGTTTTTCATGTACTACATCGAACCCGGTAAAGCCTGTGCATTTTCCATGATCTGTGCCAGCAAACAAGAGCAAAGCGAGATCATGGCCGTTGCAGTGGAAGATTCGGAGCTCATTCTGATTCCTCTCAGCCTGATGGAAGGGCTGATGAGCGGGTATCAATCTTGGTACCGTTTCGTGGTTGAAACCTACAGGGCCAGGTTTGATGAGCTCCTCAACCTGATTGACAAGACCGTGTTTAAAGGCCTGGACGAGCGCTTGGAGTTTTATTTAGTCAATCAGTCTAAATCGTTAAAAACCAATAAGCTAAAGATAACACACGAGGAAATTGCCAAAGACATGGGGACCTCAAGGGTGGTCGTATCGCGTTTGCTGAAAAACATGGAGCAGCGCGGATTGATCACCTTGCACAGGAACCAGATTGATCTGGAATTTCCGGACATGTGATTTTTGTTACCGTGATTGACGCATTCGTGATGCACCTTTGCTGCCTCGTTGAGTCAGACCTATGGAAATAATCGGATACATGGCATCTGCAGTCATTGGGCTTTCTCTGGGGCTCATTGGTGGTGGAGGCAGTATATTAACTGTTCCGGTTCTGGTGTATCTTTTTAATCAGGATCCCTTGATTTCTACGTCCTATTCTCTGTTCATTGTTGGTGTTACCAGCCTAATCGGTAGCGTTCCGAAGTTCAGGGCAGGGGATGTTGATTTTTCGACGGCGTTCTTTTTCGGATTACCATCCATTGTTTCCGTCTATCTGACCCGGGCTTACCTCTTACCTTCAATCCCGGATGTACTGATTTCCTTCGGTTCATGGGAATTGACCAAATCGTTGTTCCTGCTTGTGCTGTTCGCCTTACTCATGTTGGCCGCATCCATCAGCATGATCCGTGAATCCAAAGTGAACAGCACGAAATCCGAAGGTTCACATCAAAAGCTATCGTTTGCATTGGTGCTTGCAGAGGGAGCGGTGGTAGGTATATTGACCGGACTTGTTGGTGCCGGCGGTGGATTCCTGATCATTCCTGCCCTTGTTGTACTCTCTGGCTTGCCCATGAAAAAAGAGATTGGCACATCATTACTCATCATCTCAGCGAAATCGTTGATTGGTGTTACGGGCGATTT
>JBJTJB010000432.1:0-2533 GCA_046095245.1 Bacteroidota bacterium
CGTTATATTTGCTACCGATGGGCAGCGAAATGGTGGACTTGAAGCAGATGATCGTGCGGGTGTACGGTTTCCTTTTAAATGACGATGGGGAGATTCTCGTTTCGGATGAGTTCCACTACGGTATGCGCATGCGGAAATTACCGGGTGGTGGGCTGCAGCTGGGTGAGGGTGCTGTACAAACCCTTAGACGTGAGTTGATGGAGGAAATGGAAGTGGATTTAAATCCATCGAGGCTGGTGCATACAACTGCCTCTTTTATCCGTTCCGTGTTCAATCCGGCACATCAGGTCATGGGTGTATACTACCACGTGCCTGTGCGGGATAGCAGTCTGGTCGCCCGCTTCAAGCCTGAGCAGGCCGTCGCTTCCAGTAACGGAGATGTGTTTTTCAGCTGGAATAGGGTGGACGAACTGGATCCTATGGGCTTTACATTTCCGATGGACCAAGAGGCCTGGTACGTATTCAAAAGGCAGTACGATTCGGGTCTATTTACCTGAATGAAACCAGTTTGGCTTTCATGAAACCTTTTCGTTCGAATCGGTCAGCTGCACGGATTGCTTCTTGTTGGTTGTTAAATCCTGTCACGATAAGACTATATGTTCTGTCCGGACCAAATCCACTTCCGGTAATCAAGACCTGGTCAACGTCATCCTCCAGATACAATTCATTGGCGATATAGAGCATGTGGATGATGTCCTTCGTTTTCCACAACCTGATGGACTCCCCGCGCAGATGTTCCCTGTTTCCAAGGCAATCAAGCACGTCTTCGCAGCGGAAAATACTATCGATAACGGGGTTTAACTTTAGCAATTGAAGTAGTTCTAGTTCTACAAGGGCAATGCCATGCTGGTAACTCCCAATTTTTCGGGCGGCCGATTCACTTAGGTCGATGATACGTGATCGGATGTATGGTCCGCGGTCGTTGATACGTACTGTTGTATTGAGTCTGTTTTTGAGATTCGTTACCCGAACGTAGCTATTGAAAGGCAGGGTTCTGTGAGCTGCAGTGAAGTCGCTGTTGTCGAAGCGTTCACCATTTGCGGTGCGTTTTCCATTGAACGCACTTCCATAATAGGACGCCCTTCCTTTATTGGTTTTGGCCGGTTGTTTATTGCTGCCACCTGTCGAAACTATCATTACACCGATTTGAAGTGCAATGAAAAAAATGGTATGGCGCAGGTTGTTCAACATGCTTAGGCTAAGCGGTGGCTGATGATCTGTTCAATCAGATCGTGAAGTTGCTGCGGGTGAAACATGCGCCAGCGGATCTCGTCCAGTTCGCCACCATAGGCGAAGTAATAGTCGATGCCGTATTTGACGAACTCGTTGCGCACATGTTCACGGAAATTCAATGCTGCCACCCAGCCTTCTTCCGCATCTTCAAACCACTCCTGGTAGTAGCAATCGTCTGAACCATGAAAATTGAGCACGTTCTCTCCAATGAGTACGAATTTGCAAATGCCTTTTCCAATCAAGAGGTCGGCAACATCCCGTTTGAGCATCATGATGTCGTTGTGGATGGCATCATTCCACTCGCCGATCAATTCGAGCACGGCAAAGCCCGAGTCGTAGTCGGCATATAGGATTTTCATGTACAGGGTCGGAGAACCGAATCCATCCCATTGGGGGTGGATATAGTAGTTGTAAATGGTGTTGGAATACTCGAATTCACTGTATTCGCGCCCATAAAACGGCGACCATTCGTCCTCAGCCGAAACGTACAAATGACGCCAGTTGTAAAAAGGTTCGATTTCCTGCATGGCCTTGTTCCGGTAAAGATAAGGACCGATGCAGCCTAAAAAAAGCTATTCGGCTTTCTTCTCGTGTTGATAATGTTCAACCGCCTTTCGAACGCTTCCTGTTTCTTTCAACAGAGCGGATGCAGGTCCGAAATCTAAGCCAGTGGCATCCATCACCATACGTGTACCACGGTCGATGAGCTTGTTGTTACTGAGTTGCATATCAACCATGCGGTTGCCCTTCACACGGCCAAGTCTGATCATGAGTGTCGTGGAGATCATGTTCAAAACCAATTTCTGTGCTGTGCCAGCTTTCATGCGGGTACTGCCTGTTACGAACTCAGGACCGGTGGCCACAACAACAGGAAATTCGGCGGTTTCTGCAGCCGGACTCCCCGGGTTGCAGGTTATGCAGCCTGTCAGATGACCTTCACGACGTGCACGTTCAAGGCAACTGACTACATAGGGTGTTGTCCCGGATGCTGCGATTCCAATCAATGAGTCGAGTTCGCCGAATGCATGCTCCTGCAAATCAATCCAGCCCTGATCGGGGTTGTCCTCAGCAAATTCAACCGCTTTACGGATGGCAGAATCACCACCGGCAATGAGTCCGACTACGAGTCCGTGCGGGACACCGTAGGTGGGAGGACATTCGGATGCATCCAGGATTCCGAGTCGCCCACTTGTTCCTGCACCGATATAAAAAAGTCTCCCGCCCCGTTCCATGCGTGGAAGGATAGCTTCGACAAGTTGTTCTATTTGCGGCAGGGCTTTTCGAACTGCATCCGCAACAC
>JBJTJB010000433.1:0-5615 GCA_046095245.1 Bacteroidota bacterium
ACGAGAGAGGACAAGGTGAAGAGGTATATGAGGAGGTTTTTCATCATTATTGAACTTCTATTCGTTCTAATTAAGGGTTAACGCGAACCATGCGAATGGAACTGTCCAACATACGACCCTGTACATGCATGATGTACACACCCTCCGGCAACCAAGAAAAATCCAATGCATAAACCGTAAGTTCTTGATCGAGGAACAAAGAACGGTTAAACACCTGCCTTCCGGTCATATCGGTGATGATGAGCATGGCATCCTGATCTTCAGGAGAAAGAACCTCGAGTGTGACAGGTCCTGACACCGGGTTGGGAGCAATTGCAAGCGATGCGGTTCCAAAACGGTTGTAATTCAACTGCGGACAAACCTTGCTGATGTCAAGATCGTTGCAATATCCGGGATAGCAGCACAGGGAAGGGAGGTTGTAATTGGCATCCGGACGGAAATTACACGCGGACGAATCCATGCATCCAAAAACGATGAGGTTGATGCAGGAGTCTGCCTCGCTGCAACTGTAGGTAGGACTGTACTCCAGATAACGGGGATCTGTACAGCCGCAAACTGGGGGATAACTCAAATACGGACTGGCTTGTTCACCGGGAAGAAGCACAGATGCATTAGCGACGTATTTGATGGATACAAATCCTCCATTTTGAGGATCCGGAACCTGAAGTTCGAGGTTGAGACTGAAATTCAAATCGCCTGCTGTTGTCAGCTGCGCAACCAGCACAAGGTTGCTGTCGACACCAGCACCGATTACACCCAGGTTCTGTCGCAATTCGCAAGAAGTACACAGGAACACGTTTCCAGATTGGGTCGCACCGAATACAGTTGTATCGTTACCGCCCAAATCCTTGAAACCACCCTCGGCCCATTGTCCATAGGTAGCAGCAGAAACCGCCGGTGCAAGTCCGTCGGCCTGCGAAAGCAGCACACCCATAGCGGTATCCGTATTTACAAGGATGCCACCGGGAATAAGCGCTGTTCCCCCCGTATTGTTTTGTCCTGTGATAGCATCACCATCCGGATCCAGTGATTTTAAAACACCTTTTTCCAAGTTTGCAGCCCAGCCCAACGTAATCCATGAGTCGAGTGCCAAGGTTGGATTATCGCTGAACCATGAACTGCGGATTTCATATCCGAATTCACTGGATGGTCTGTCAATGTTGTTGTAGAAATCCTGCGTACTGCTGAACTCAAGGGGATGATTCGCATCGCCATAGATCTTGGTGATGCGCGAACCGGGTTCAATCTCAACATAGACCCGATAAGTCACACTTCCGGTTTGAAGACTCCTGCCGCCCGTCGTATCGGTCGCATCATTGGAGTCAGCGATATAGTATTTCTCGACTTTGAGCCCCTTGACCTGGGCTTTAGCTTGCATCCCAATCATCAAAACTAAGATGGCCAGGAACGCTAGCCGGCTTATGGAATTAATCTTCTTCATCAGTCCTTCTGTTTTCGGTTTCGTTATAAGCGATAAGTGATTCCAATGGTGACACCGGTTCCCCAGCGATAACTATCGAAATCGAGTTTCTGTCCATCACCAAGGTCGAACTTGCGTCGCACAGGTTGATTAAGGATATCACGCAGCGTAAGTGCAGCAGTGAAGTGCTTTCCGATTGGTCGTGTGGCCTTCAGATCAATCTGATTCCGTGGCATTTCATATACATCGGGTGCGATTTCCGTTGCAGCAAATACCAACCGTGGACCCTGAACATTGTAAGAGAGGGTCAGGTTGATTTTGGACTTTTCAAACGCATAATTGACAATCGCGTTGAATACATACGGAGCCTGACCGAACATACGACGCACCAGCGTATCATAGGGTACGTATTCCTTGATACCATCAGAACTTCGAACAGAACGTAAGATCACATTGGTCTCGGAATAAATGAAAGATGCATTTGCACGGACCTCAAGCTGCTTGCTGAACTTTCTGACACCTTCCAGTTCGACACCCGCTACGTATGATAATCCGGAGTTTGTCCAGGTATTGGTCTCATTGAAATTGAGCAGCTCGATGTGGTTTACAAAACGCTTGTAGAATCCGCTGACCGAAAAGGTGTTCCCCGACTTGAGGTATGTCTCCCAACGGATATCGAAATTGTCGATATCAACGGGCTTGAGTTCACTATTACCGGCAACAATCGAACGCAATTCAAAATCGAGAACGTTGTTCTCGGTGATTTCGCGGATACTTGGATAAGCTGTTGAGCGGGCGTAATTGAAACGGATGTTCGATGAACGGGTTTCATCATCGATGTACTTGTAAATCACGCTAACGCTTGGCAGGAATTTAACGACATCGATGTTACCGGGGTTCGACAGGAAATTATCCCCTTCGGCCTTCCTGCGGATATCGTTTTTCGCATAGCCTTTGATGTAATACTCGTAGATATCTGCAAATATGCGGGCATGCTCTACGCGTAAACCACCGGTGACACGCCATTTCATATCAATAGAGTAATCCGCCATGGCGAACCCGGCCAGTACTTTGCTGTAACCAAGTGTGCGGTTACCGGGGAAATCGGTATCGATGTAAAAAATGTTGGCTCGGCGGCGTGGGATACCCTGAAAAGTATACGCTTGAATATCGAAATTGCTGGGATCAAGAAAGGCATCCAGATCTCCATTGGGTATTTCGTACGAACCTGTAACGGCATTGCCACTGCTGTCTGTAGCACTCAAAATGTACTGATACTGATTGAAGTCACGATCAAGTTGCGTATATGAACCACCCACTTTCACCTTTCGGCTCATTCCTGGCTTTTCCCCTAATGGAAGCTCTAACGACAATCGAGCGTCAATTACATCCTCGTCGAGGTATCGGAAGTCACGCGTATTGGGCGAATTACCGATACCACTCACAATAATGTCATCGGCATCAAAAAGACTCAGGCTTCGGAAGTCCGGAATATTGCTGCGTCCGTCGGTGTAGGAGGCCTTCGTTTCCAGTTTACCCTTAATACGTGGAAAATAGTGATCGCTTGCAAACTGATATACCAATTGACGACGCTCTTCATAAATCTGGTCCTTTGAGAAAAACTGTGTCAAGGGTTGATCCTCAAAAAATCCGATTCCTGTCAACTCCCTTACATTATTCGATCCATTGAGGTTCGGCATGAAAAGCGCACTGATGCTGTGATTCGGATTGAACTTATAGGACAACTTAGCCAAAGCGCTCCAGGTATTCGTTTCCCGACTGATGCGCTGGTCGGCCGTAAACGGAACACCCAGTGTATTGCTCTGATCGGTACGTGCACGACCGAGGGTTGCAGAAGGATCGTAGGACACATTGCTTCCATACCTGATTCCGAACAAATAGCCGAGTGTTCCCTTCTTTCCAGAACTGACCTGATTGCCGACTCCGAAAGACTGACTGAAATTGACCGGAGCACGGCGGGTTCCAAGCTGCCAGGTATTGGCAAACGACTTATTCTGTGCAGCGGCAGGGCTATTGATGGTTTCAAATGCCTGCAATGCCTGATTCGATTCGTACGATTCAACAGCAGCTGCAAATGCAACAGGATCATTGATCTGAGCGGGTGCGAGTAAGCCCAGTTCTATCAAACCGAGCTTGAACAGATCCTGACCCTGCTGTGAATTGGGATCCCATGAACTTGTGATACCGAGGGATGCATAAAACGACCCCAGGCCCAATGCAACCATCTCCTGAAACTGGGTTGGTCGAACCACATACTCGATAAACCCTGTATGATCGCGATCCCTCAAACCATTATCGAAACCCAACCAATCCGTTGGACTCCGATCTCCAGACAAAATATTACGGAAAGTACTTTGCGTATTGTAACCGATTTGCGTTTCAGCAGCAACGGTCAGTTGTTCGGGATAGTCCTTGGTTTCAACCGAGATGTATGCACCCGCCCAGTTACCGGGTAAATCGGGGGAGGCTGTCTTGGTGATGATGATGTTATCGACCAGGTTGGCCGGAATGAAATCGAGTCGGATGTTATTGGTAAAGGGATCGAGCGTCGGAATGGTAGAGCCATTCACGGTGGTTCGAATGTAGCGGTCGCCGATACCACGCACTGTGATGAATCCGGTGCTGGTATTTGACACGCCCGTTACCCGCGAGACCGCTGAAGCCACATTGTTGTCGCCGGTCTTGCGCATGGTTTCAGAAGAAATGTAGTCGATGGTCGTCGCCGACTGCTTCTTCATGTTTTCCATGAAGTAATTCGCCGCTTTCACAGCCTTGGCCTCCACTTGTACTTCCTTCACCTCCACTGCAGAGGATTGAAGTACGAAGTTCTTAACGACTACACCACCGCCCGTTACCTGCACTTGCTCTTCGAGCGTTCTGAAACCAATGTAGGAAATGAGCAAGACGACCGGTTTATCATCCGGTAATCGCAGGGAGTAATTCCCGTCGAAATCGGTAGAGGAGCCGATTGTGGTATTCCCCTTGACAACAACTGTCACACCAATCAAAGCCTCCCCGAGGTTATCGGAGACTTTTCCGCGGACAGTACCCTGGGCGGATACCAACCGTGTAATCGAAAGGAGGAACAGTGTGAACAATATAGACTTCTGCATACGCGCGTAAACTTCGCTTAGGTGAATTCAGGCTGAAAAATCAGCGCTTTACAATCTTGCGGGTTGTTGTCTTTCCTTCGAATTCGAGCTCAACGAAATACACACCGGACTCGAGTGATCCCAAATCGATTTTCTCCATGACATCACTATTCAATACACCAAGGCGGCGGCTCAAAACCGTACGGCCATCGAGGGTAAACACCCGGTAATTGTAATCACCTTGCACGCGCGATCCGAATACCCACATGCTGAATACGTCGGCAGATGGGTTTGGATATACACTGAATGCGGGGGCTGGTGTTTCAGAGGCGATCTCAGGATTTCCCACATTGGCGCAGTATTCAAGTGCCGGGAATAGGATTTCGCTACCCGTTGGATTGCTCCACACGTAGTTTTCTACGATTCCCGGGGTAGGTGTGCGCAACTGCACATTGAGTTTGAAGCAGAAATTCCCATCGGTTGTGATTTGGGCGATCAAGACCTTGTTGGTAAGTGAGTCAGGACCGGAGGCTCCGTTCAAAGCAGACCATGAGCCGTTGAAGGTAGAAAACACAGGACCGTTTGTCCCGTCATTCTGGTTGTCGAAAACGGCAATCTCATTGGTGATGCCCAATTCTGTGAACGGCTCGGGAGTTGCGAGGATCAATCCGTCCTGAACGGTCAGGGGAATGCCCACAATCGGGTCGGAGTTTTGAAGCACCTGAGGTACAAACGTATTTACGATGTTGCTAACGCCGTCATCTTCGGTCTTGAGGATACCCATGCGACCAACGCAGCCTGCACCACAGGACAGCCAGGAATCCAGCATGACCGTGTTTTTTGCCGCGTTGATAGCGGAGAAGTTCGGGGTGGTCGAACCACGATCCTCATTATTGAAAAACAGCGTACTGGTTTCAATGCGCATTTCGTGATTGGCTACTCCGTAAGCCACCTGGAATTTGTAACCGGGAAGCATGTCGAGGTAAATCCGGTAGGTGACAGAACCGACAGGCAGGATTCCGCCAACCCCGTTTGCCAGGGTATCGTTGGCCTCTGATACATAATACCGCTCAATGATTACA
>JBJTJB010000434.1:0-5989 GCA_046095245.1 Bacteroidota bacterium
ACCTCCTGCCAGCGATCCGAGAAATTCGGTTTTACTGCTTTGTGTCAGCGATGATGAAATCGACATGTGCGTTGTCAGGTACAAATCACTCGGCTATATATTGGTACACCATTCCGGGATGAAACCCTTGCCGGACGCACAACAGTTGAATTGCGGCTGTGCAGTCCTTTGGCCGGTTCAGACATTTTCGCCTCAGGTCAAACCGGATTGGACAAAAGTTCCACTTTGCCTGGAAGCCAGTAGTAAAGCCTGTCTTTCCACGGTCAGGAAAATCGCGAGGCTATTGGGCGGACCCATTTACCTGCTCGACAGCGATGCGCGGGCGAAGGCCCATCTTGCGGCTGTATTTGCAAACAACTTCGTCAATGCGCAATTCACTATAGCCGAAGCCCTTCTAAAAACGAACAAGATCCCGTTCGATTTGTTGCTCCCGCTGATCCGACAAACCGTAGCAGGCGTACGAAAATCCGGGAACCGTGATCGACAAACGGGCCCTGCACGCCGAGGAGATCTGAAATCCATCCGGCAACAGGAAAAGTTACTGAGCGAAGCGCCTGATATCCTGAAGGTATACAAAGCCATTTCAGCCTACATCCTGAACGATTTCGGACATCGTTCCTGAATTCCATTATTTACCCCCACCAAACGGGAACATCCTGCGTAGCTGCGAAACACGATCGCTCTCCGATTGCGGGAACACCCCTTTACTGACTGTCCGAATATCTTCAACCGAGTAAAATGCGTTGGGTTGATGTTGATGAACCAGCGAACGCACAAGATCTACATCCTTCCGCTTGACTACCGTCAAGAGTATTTTCACTGGTCCCTTCGCTCCCTCTGCATCAATGGTTGTGATTCCGAATGAATGGGCCACCAGGCTCTTCCGTAATTCACCGGCATCCTGCTGGGTGATAATCCGCATGACCTGAAGGCCAAGGGCAAGTCTTTCCTCGATCTTGATTCCGAAAAAGATTCCGGTTGAATAGCCCAAGGCATAGGTGATGAAACAAATCGGATTGTTCAGGTTGCGCATGATTTGACTGATCGCCATCAGCCAGATGAGCACTTCGATGAAGCCCAGGAACGGGACAATGTAGCGTACCGATTTACTGAGGAAGATATTCCGCAGTGTGGCCAAGGTGACATCACACATGCGTGCAAAAAAGACCAACAAGGGCAATACCACCCACTGAAAAACGTCCGACTGCATGAAGGTATCAGAGAACATGATCTGTCAAGAGTTGATTTACCAGCTCCGGCACTCCTTCGCAAGCTGTTTTAGATAGGATTGAATAAGCGGATAGTCCGGCCGGAAGCTGTGGATTTGGATCGATCAGCCAGGCTTTCGCATGTTCCGGAATATGGTAGACCAAGGAGGCGGCAGGATAGACCGCAAGCGATGTACCGACAACCAGGAAAAGATCGGCTGTTGAAACCAGATCGATGGCTTGCTCCATCGCAGGTACTTCCTCACCAAACCAAACAATGTGAGGCCTGAGTTGGGAACCCATTAGACACGTATCTCCCGGATTGATCAGGTTTCCGGTTAACTCAACCACATGTTCAGGGTTGACCGTACTTCGGGCTTTGCGAATCTCACCGTGTAAATGAAGCACATTTTTTGAGCCCGCACGTTCGTGCAAATCGTCGATGTTCTGGGTGATGATGTGGAGATCGAAGGCAGATCGGAGTTGCTCAAGCGCAATATGTGCTGCGTTGGGTTGGGCATTGGCTACCTGTTCTCTGCGCAAATTGTAAAACTCGAGAACCAGCGAAGGATTTCTGCTCCAGGCCTGCGGGGTAGCAACGTCTTCAATCGGATATTCCTCCCAAAGCCCACCGCTGTCGCGAAACGTACGGATACCGCTTTCGGCACTGATGCCTGCACCTGTAAAAACCACTAAACGTTTCATGCTTCAAAGAGAACTCGAATAGGACAATGTGCGCGGCGGAAAACGCGTAAAATTTCAACCGTCCAAGGTGAATTACCTTAGGCGATGGTAGCCCCTTCGGGAAAACGGTAACCGCGTAAGAGTTCGGCAGCTGACATACGCTTCTTTCCGGGTAATTGCAGCTCTAGTAAATGCAAAAAACCATCCGCGCAACTTACCTTGATTTCCGATTTGCCATCCGTAAGCAGGGTATGCGTCAATACGGTTCCGGCCGCCTCCGGCTTACTGCGTAAAACCTTGACAGTGGAGTGTGTACCATCAGGTAAAATGAACTCGAAAAATGCTCCGGGATAAGGGCTGAGTCCCCTGACCTGATTGTGCAGGTGCGTGACGGATCCGGAAAAATCAAGCCGACAATCATCCCGAAAGATCTTCGGTGCTACTTGCAAGGGGTCGAGATCCGAAATGAACTGCTCTTGCTCGATTGCCTGTGCCTTACCCTGAACAATTGCGTCAGCGGTTTTTACAACCAGGTTGGCACCAATCTCCATGAGTTTGTCGTGTACTTCACCCGCAGTATCATCCTGACCGAGCTCAATCTGTTCTTGAAACAAGATTCCACCGGTATCTATCTCGTGACGGATAAAAAATGTAGTGACTCCGGTAATCTTCTCCCCGTTCATGACGGCCCGGTTGATTGGAGCCGCACCACGGTACTGCGGCAATAAGCTTCCATGCAGGTTAAAGGTTCCTAGCCGAGGCATGGACCACACCGACTCAGGAAGCATGCGGAAGGCCACCACTACGAACAGATCCGCGCACAATGATCGGAGCTCCTCCAAAAATTCCGGATTACCCAATCGTTCAGGCTGCAACACCTTCAAACCATGCTTCAAGGCGAATTGCTTGACCTCCGACATGAGCGGCTTCTGCCCTCTTCCGGCAGGCCGATCGGGGGCGGTAACTACCGCGGCGATGCCATAACCGGACTCCATTAGCTTGTGGAGTGATGGCACCGCAAATGCGGGAGTCCCCATGAAGACTACAGAAGGTTTGATGTTCAAAGTGCCTTGAGCTTCCATTTACCACTGCGAAGGTACAGCAGCGAAAGCGTACCCATGAAAAACCAATACAAGATTTCAGAAATCCAAACAACTGCAACAGCGGATGGAAATACCAATGTGACAGCTATCAGGTATACGATGTACACCAACAACGAAACGATTTCGATACGCATGGATGCAATGGTCATTCCTGTTCCGGAAACGGCCATCATGAAAACCATGGCGGGACCGAAAAACAGGGTTGCCAAGCAAACAATCAAAAAGGGACTGTGCGAGGCGGCAACGATTTCAGCATCCGAAGTACACAAGCCGAGCAAGTGATTCATGCTCAACAAACAGATCGAAATGACCAACAAGCAGGATGCAAAACTGAATTTTGAAATCCGGGCCGTTAGGCTCATCACTTCATCGCTGCGGCCCTGCCCGATCACATTCGAGACCATACTGCTGGTAGCCTGTGCAATACCACATACCGGAGTCATAAGCACCATGTAGACCGAACGAACGACATTGGAAACTGCGAGCTCCCTGGATCCCAGTTTTTCGATCAGGATAAAAAAGAGGAACCAGGCTCCCATGGATAAGAACTGCTGCAGAATCATGGGTGCAGACAAGGTCATTAGTTGCCTGAAAAGCCGTGCAGAGCTATGCCACGAATTAAAAAGTCCATATCCAGCCGATGTTCCTTTCGCAATGGTGTAAACGATGGCAAATACAGCAGCAGAAGCCTCAGAGCATGCAGAGGCAAAACCGCTACCTGCAATACCCATGGGTTCAAATCCAAATGCACCAAAAACGAACACATAATTGAGGAGGATATTCAACACCACCATGACCAGCGTGGTATACGTGATGATCCGTGTATCGGCTATTCCGGTATAAAAACAGCGAACGAGTACCAAAACGAGCATGGGAATCAAGCCCCATGAACGTGCCTTCAGGTATGTAGCGGTGAGCTGTGAAATATGCGCGTCGTTGACAATCGAATCCAAAAATTGTGGCACAACCTCCATGAGCGCCAAACTAATGGCCAAACCAAACAGAAGCAAGAGCTTGAATGACACGACCACCACTTCGGCAACACGATCGCTCGCGCCCTCACCTTCCCTTCGTGCAATCATGATTTGAGAACCTGTTCCGAGCGCCACTCCAATCATTACGAGCAGCATATAAAAAACCCCACCCAGGGCGGAAGCAGCCAGTTCGGGTTCACCCAGGCGACCCACAAATGCCACATCCGTGAAATTGATAATGGTATTACCCAGGCTGCCTAACATGATAGGCCAGGCCAGGTTCCAAATATCACGATATGTACCGGTCACGCGCATGAACTGCGCAAAGGTCAACAATCGGAGTGCACCGATTGCGTCAAAACCGGTTTAATATCCAACCGACAAATCAAGCACCATTTTGTAATGTGCCAAACCCGCCTCGTAAAAAAGTTCGCCCTGCTCTTTGAACCCGGCCCGACGGTACAGGTTCATTGCAGGTAACTGGGCATGCAGATACACGGTTTTATGAGGCACTGTAGCTTCCTTCAGAATCTCATTCAGAATAACCGATCCGGCGCCATGTCCACGGTATTCCTTCAAAACAGCAAAGCGCTCCAGCTTCACTCCTTTTTCGGTGTGTCGCCAGCGCGCTGTGCCAATGCTGATGCCGTTGTACGTTAACAATACATGCCGGCTTGTTTGCTCAAATTCATCGTACTCTTCGGCATGATCAACTTGTTGTTCCACTACGAATACCTGTTGCCGTATGGCGCTCGCCTGAGAGGCAAGATCCTGTTGGTCCCAGGTAAACCACTTCGCTTCATACACTGCGGATTCCATCCCGCAATGTTACCGATTGTTTGCGAATTGAACTTAATGGCTAACCACGATACGCTCGGTCCATGCAGACCCTGCCGCATCGGTGATGCGGAGCATATACGCTCCTGTCGATAGATTGGAGATGTCAACTACCGGAGTCGTGAAACCATCCTGCAATGTTGACGGTGCAGCTACAATTCGGCCCTCCATGTCGGTCAATTCAGCCTGCACATCACCCATTCCTTCAGGTAGTCGGATGGTGAGTTCAGTACCGGTGGCCGGATTCGGGAATACCTCAAGGCGGGTGGGGATAAACCGAACACTGATGATATTGGAGTATTCAGCCGTACCATCGCGATCCACCTGGCGCAGGCGGTAGTAGTTGACTCCGCGAACAGGTTGACGATCATCAAGGGTATACTTGCGAACGGTAGTTGAGAATCCTGCAGCCTCTACCCTTCCGATTGAAGTGAAATTGACTCCGTCCGTGCTCCGTTCAACATCGAAGTAATCGCTGTTGATCTCCGAACTGGTTGTCCAATTCAATCCAACACTGGCGCTGCGGGCCTTTCCTTCAAACAGAACCAGTTCTACCGGCAGCGGATTGTTGAACCCGATACCATTGGCCAAAGCAAAGTAGCTGTTGAAGGCGTAAAATGGATCCGTGTTGATTGCTCCGGCGGGTGCAGTGCTTGCATCACCTCCCAAATCAATCCAGGAGCCTAAACCATTATCACGGGCCACACGCAGACCGAGTGGCTCAGTCACCACATCATCGCTGCCATACACAAGGTTTAGCACCGCTGATGACAGGTTTGAAATGGATTCACGCTCAAGCCTGAAATAACGTACATCGGAAACGTGTGTAAGCGAACCGGGAAGGCTAAATCCGAAGTTTTGAGCAGATGAGTTGACCACTTCGGCTTTGTACTCGACCGGAGTCGTGTTGTTGTGTGCAACGGTAAGCGACATGGGCCGGAAAGCAGCCTGATCACCAACCGGGAAGATCACAGTAGACTGACTTGATAGTGAAAGTCGGGCGTGGAAAGGTCCATCTACAAAAGAGGTTGATGAACCCGGACTCCAGCTCGATCCGGTAAGGCAAATGACGGGGCTTGCTGCGGTAGTCACCAAATTCCCGTCCAGCAAATCGAGTCGACCGGCAATTTGAAAGGTGCGATACATGTTCACACCCGCCGGCGTGTTGATGCGAAGGCTATGC
>JBJTJB010000435.1:0-1900 GCA_046095245.1 Bacteroidota bacterium
AAAAAGGCCATCCAGATCAGGAATGCGATGAACGTCAGTGCGTACTTGTTTTTCAGCCAGGCGGGAATCCGGTCAATCCAAGGGAATTTCATGCCTTAAAGGTAACATGATTGATCCGGATTGTGCCGGGCACCGGTGCCAGTTGTACACTTCCCGCTGTGAATTTTCGGGTGGAATGAACAAGTTGCCCGCTCGGCTGTTTATTAGGCGTGTTGAACCTGATTTCGGCCGAGTGCCTAAAGATCATCGCCAAACCGCGAAGCTATATCGGCTTTGCGGCCATCACGGTTATCGTCGGCTTGATCCATCTGGCCATGTACCTCGATGGCATGAATTACATCAGCTTCATCACCAATCCTGTGCAGTCGACGTTCGTTCTGGAAGGGAATATCCTGAACGGTAACCTGGTCTGTTTCATTATCCTGCAAACACTCATCATTCAGATTCCGCTGTTGGTGGCCTTGGTTACCGGCGATCTGGTTTCGGGCGAAGCGGCAATGGGTACGGCGCGACTGATTCTGACCCGGCCTGTAAGTCGGACAGCGCTGCTGATGTCGAAGTTTACAGCCGGCGCCCTGTATGTGTTCTTCCTGCTGGTTTGGCTTGGCCTGCTCTCGCTTGGATTGGGTCTGTTCCTGTTTGGTCCGGGCGATTTGATTGTGTTGAAAAGCGAGGAACTCACCATTTTGGCGTCCGACGACACCCTGTGGCGTTTTATGGCTGCGCTGGGAATCGCTTTCCTGAGCCTGCTGGTGGTGGGTGCCTTGTCCTTGCTACTGTCCTGCCTGTCCGATAATTCCATTGGCCCGATTATCACCACCATGGCTGTAATCATCCTGTTCACCATTATCGGTACCATGGACATCCCCTTGTTCGACCTGATCAAGCCTTATCTGTTCACCACCCACATGATCATCTGGAGGAACATGTTCGACCAACCGCTTCCAATGGATCAGATCCGCGAGTCACTGCTCGTCCTGACAGCTCACCTTTTCGGATTCCTTGGTGCTTCCTGGTGGGTATTCACCCGAAAAGACATCACCAGCTGACCATGCGAACATTCTTGCACTTCTGTTTCGGTTTGCTCGTTTCGGTACTTCCTTCCGTATGTGTGCATGCCCAAAGTACGCCCGAGGCCGTTGAGATGCTGCGTGCTGTCAATGCGCGTTTCAACAAGGTGAAGGATTATACTGCGGATGCGCGCATCGTTACCAAAATCAGCTTCCTGAACATTCTGCCTCAGCAGGCCCGTGTGTTCTATCGCAAGCCCGACAAGTTCAGGCTCAAGGCCAAAGGCATTGCTGTATTGCCGAAGCAGAATTTCGATGCTTTGTTCAAGCTCACGGCCGATGAAAAGCAGTACATGGCCTTTGTGACCGGCCGTGATAGTGTGCGCAGGCAATGGTGTACCGTGGTGAACCTCGTGCCACTGGCCGATACGGGCGATCTTGTATTGGCTAAGCTATGGATTGATCCTGCCGGCGATTTGATTCTTCGAGCGAACCTCACCACCCGGAGCAGCGGTACTGTGGTTGTAGATTATGAATACGGAAGTCTGGCGCAATACGCATTGCCCGATCGTGCTACGTTCACCATCGATGTGAAGCGCTTTAAGATTCCCAAGGCTGTTTCTGCCGATATCAATTCAACCTCGGCTCGCGGAAAACAGGCTCCTCGTGAGGGAAAGGGAAGTATCAGTATCGCCTTCAGCAACTATATCCTGAACAAAGGCGTTCCGGATGCTGTTTTTGCAGACTAAAGCTCAATTTCCCGTACTGACGTCGATTTTTTTCCCGTTAATGTTGATTTGAAGATCCTTGGCCTTCAGGGTGTCCATGTGCTTTTCAATCGAATCGGAATGGATGTCCACACCATTAATCCGGATTTGAACCGGATGTCC
>JBJTJB010000436.1:0-5830 GCA_046095245.1 Bacteroidota bacterium
GTCTTCTGTATTCGGGGCGAAAGTCGTGTCCCCACTCGGAAATACAATGCGCCTCATCAATGGCAAAGAAGGAAATGTTGACCTCGCGCAGGAATTTCACGTTTTCATCCTTGGTGAGCGATTCAGGAGCTACGTACAACAGTTTCGTCTTACCTGCTTTGATGTCTTTTCGAACGCGGGCGATTTCGTTTTTACTCAACGATGAATTCAGAAAATGAGCCACCCCATCATCGGTATTGAACCCTCGGATGGCATCCACCTGATTTTTCATCAGGGCGATCAGGGGGGAAATGACGATGGCGGTTCCTTCACTCATCAGTGCCGGAAGCTGGTAGCACATGGACTTCCCTCCTCCGGTCGGCATAATGACGAAGGTGTTTTTTCCGGCAAGTACGTTGCGGATGACAGATTCCTGTTCACCCTTGAATTTATCATAGCCGAAAAAGCGGTAAAGCGCCTCAGAAAGGCTTTGTTCGGCGACTAGCATAGGAGATTTTCAATTGAAGGAGTGCGAATTTACGTAATTTTGAGCCTGTCTTGACGTGATTTCAGGTTCCCCAAGAAACCCGTCTGGAAGCGCGAAAGTTCACAGGTTTGTCCCTTGCGAAACATTCCGGATCAAAACAGCAATTCCAAAACAAGTTCAACCGAAGATAGTTAAAAAAGTCTGAGTTTACAAGGAAATTGACTGATGTCAGCCCGAAAAACACCTGTTTCTGATAAAAAAATTCTGGCCAGTGCTTCAAGAACACTGAAAACAGAGGCTGATGCCCTCCGGGAAGTCGAGGGAGGCATCGGAAAGGATTTTGCTGACGTGGTCCGGTTGATTCTGGATGGTAAAGGTCGCGTTGTGATAAGCGGCATTGGAAAGTCAGCCATTATCGCCAATAAGATCGTGGCCACACTCAATTCCACCGGAACACCATCGCTTTTTTTGCATGCTGCCGATGCGATACATGGTGATATGGGCATGGTGCAACGTAATGATGTCGTTGTACTCATTTCCCATTCAGGAAATACACCCGAAATCAAGGTGTTGGCACCATTGGTAAAGGCCGGTGGCAATGTCCTCGTAGCGATAACCGGCGGAATCGATTCTTTTTTGTCGAAGCATGCTGATTATGTCATATCAAGTGCCGTCAGCAAGGAAGCCTGTCCGAATAATCTGGCGCCTACGAGTAGTACGACGGCTCAACTTGCGCTTGGTGATGCACTGGCTGTGTGTCTGCTTGAGTTACGTGGCTTTACAGCCCAGGATTTTGCACGTTACCATCCGGGTGGATCCCTCGGGAAGCGGTTGTATTTGAAAGTCGATGATCTCTGGCCGTCTAATCCTTGTCCGGTTGTGTTTCCCGATTCCCCGCTCACAGAGGTCATTCTGGAAATCAGCTCCAAGCGCCTCGGGGCGGCTGCCGTTGTCGACAAGAAAAAGAAGCTGCTCGGTATCATCACCGACGGAGATTTGCGCAGGATGATGTCACGTCATAAGCGCTTGGATACGCTATGTGCTCGTGACATCATGACCTCCAACCCCTGCTCCCTTCCTCCTCAAACCATGGCAGTGGAGGCATTGGCCCTGATGAAGGATAAGAATATCACGCAACTGCTAATAGCGGAAAAATCACGCCTTTTCGGTTTTATCCACCTGCACGATTTGTTGCGGGAGGGAATTCTCTGAGCCTAGTCCTGAATCAAAGCCGAAATGCCCACGCCCACTCCCCAACCAGAGATGTCGTTTCTCGACCATCTGGAAGCCTTGCGATGGCATGTGGTGCGTTCAGCTGTCGTAATTGTCGTCGTAGCCATCGTGGCATTTATCAACAAGGACATCATATTTGATGGGATCATTCTGGCACCCAAGAATGCCGATTTTCTGACCTATCGTTTGTTATGTGAGTTGTCCCAAAAGTACAACCTCGACATGTGTCTTGACAAGGTCGACTTCGAGGTCATTAACCTGAGTATCAGTGGGCAGTTCACTACACACATGTGGATCGCCCTCATGACCGGCTTTGTCATCGGTTTCCCTTACCTCGCATGGGAGCTGTGGCGCTTTGTCAGGCCCGCACTTTCGGAGCGCGAAATCAAGTACAGCCGAGGGATTGTTTTCTATACTTCTATCCTTTTTTTGGCTGGGGTGTCGTTCGGCTATTTCCTGATCACCCCCCTTTCAATCAATTTTCTGGGGAATTATAAGGTGAGCGAGGAGATTGCGAATGCAATCAGCATGGATTCATACATCAACACGGTTACGGTATTATCGCTCTCAACCGGGTTGGTATTCGAGCTTCCCATGGTCGTTTATGTGCTGAGTAAGTTGGGGATGCTCACGCCTGCTTTCATGCGTACGTATCGCCGACATGCCATGGTCGTAAACCTGATTATCGCTGCACTGATCACACCTTCTCCCGATGTGACTTCCCAGCTACTGGTTGCCGTACCCCTCTTTTTGCTGTATGAGCTCAGTATTTACGTGAGTGCGGCGGTCAATCGCAACCGCGAACGTGAATTGACCTGATGGCTTTGCACATCCCCTTGCGGATATTTCACCCCGGGGTCTTCAGGATTTTTCAGGATTTGCTGCCTAAATTTAGCTGGCACAAAAAAAAGCCCTTCAAATGTCGATGGTCGAGGAATTCAATAGGTATCGCGAACGGATGAATGCCCGTATTCTGGAGCAGGATAACCTGGCCCTGAAGCGGTTCTGGTCACTCGATGGAGCGGCCTACCAAAATGGAGCCTTGGATGTGCGCACCAAGGAAATGCTTGGACTGGTATCGTCCATGGTGTTACGTTGCGATGACTGCATTCGGTACCATCTCGGTAAATGTCAAGACGCCGGACTCACCACGCCCGAATTGATGGAGGTTTTCGCCATTGCGAACCTGGTAGGGGGAAGTATCGTCATACCGCATACACGCCGGGCCATGGAGTACTGGGATGAATTGCATAAGTCATAATTGCCAGTAGGACCATGAGGCGATTCCGTTTGTTTTTTGTGATGGTGTTATTGTTGCCCTGGTCAGTACAGGCCCAAAACACGCGTGTTAGTGGCCGCGTCACCGATGAATTGACCAACGAGCCGTTACCCTTCACGGCCGTAGTGCTGAAAGGAACTGTTACAGGAGTGAATACGGATATGGGCGGGCGTTATACTCTTTCTTATGATGGGGTGGTTGATACCATCATTTTTTCGCTGGTCGGTTATCAAACCGTGAAGATGCGTGTGAAGCCGGGCCAGGATCAATCCATTCTGGTGAGTATGAAAGCCCAGAAAGTCGAATTGCAGGAGGTGGTGATCAAGGCGGGTGAAAACCCCGCAAACATCCTCTTAAAGCAGGTTATCCTGAACAAGGAGCGGAATGACCCGTCTTCACTTCCTTTTTACAGCTACGAGGTGTACAATAAAGTCGAATTCGATTTGACCAACATCTCCGAAAAGATGAAATCCAACAGGCTACTTAAGCCATTTGCGTTTATTTGGGATAACATCGATAGCTCAGAGACGAATGCGAAACCCTTTTTGCCGTTTTTCATTTCCGAATCCATCTCGGATGTGGTTTTTCGGAACAATCCTGCCGATAAGCGGGAAGTGATTCGTGCCAGTAAGGTTTCCGGTCTGGAAAATGCATCTGTTACTCAGTTTCTCGGCGATATGTACCAACGGGTGAATATCTATGAGAATTTCATCGACTTGTTTGGTAAGGGATTCATCAGTCCGATTTCGGATCTCGGCCTGGTCTATTACCGGTATTATTTGCTCGATTCTGCTTATTTGGAGGATCAGTTGTGTTATAAGTTGAAGTTCAAGCCGCGTCGTCCACAGGAACTGACGTTCAGCGGTGAATTCTGGGTGCACGATTCCACCTTTGCCGTGAAGAAAATTGCCATGCGGATTGCACACGATGCCAATATCAATTGGGTGCAGGACATGGCTATTGTGCAGGAATACGCACATGTGGAGGATTCTTGCTGGATGCTTTCCAAGGATATGCTCGTAATGGACTTTTCGGCCCGCGACGAGGGGATGAGTTTTATCGGGCGTAAGACGGCGAGTTATCGCGGATTCGATATCCTTCAGCGACCTTCGGATGAATTTTTCAAGGGGTCCGAAAACATTGTGCTCGATGATAAAGCGCTTCAACGTACGCAGGAATTCTGGGTAGAAAGCCGTCACGATTCCCTGACCGACCGGGAATTGAAAATATATCAGATGGTCGACACGATCCGATCACTTCCGGCATTTCAGACCTATGTGAATCTGGTGACCATGTTCTTCACAGGATATAAGGATATCGGCAAGATTGAATTGGGTCCATACTATACAACGTACAGCTATAACCCGATTGAAGGGCATCGGTTCCGGATCGGTGGCCGTACAAGCGATGACCTGAGTACCCGGATTCAGTTGGAGGGTTATCTTGCTTACGGTTTGCTGGACGAGCGATTCAAGTATCTGTCCGGTCTCCGGTATAACATTTCTGACAAACCTCGTCAGTTTGCCGGATTGAAGTACCGTTTCGATGTCGAGCAGCTTGGACAAAGTGACAATGCATTTCAGGACGATAACATCCTGTCCTCGCTTTTTCGACGAAATCCGGCTACGAAATTGAATACCTCCGAGACGCAGAAGGCCTTGTATGAGATCGAGTGGTTTCCTGGGCTCTCGAACAGGGTCACGTTTTTACATGGTTTTTTTAGCCCGCTCGGTGATCTTGACATTTCATATTATTCCAACGATGCGCGCACTGAAGTCAGTAACACGATACGGACCTCACAGGTGACGCTGTTTACGCGGTTCGCGTACCGCGAGAAGTTCGTTGCTGGTAAAGTAGATCGTGTAAGTCTTGGCAGCGAGTATCCGGTGTTGCAAGTCTATTATACCAAGGGCTTCAGGGATGTGCTCAGGGCCGATTTCAATTATCAGAAAGTCGGTGTTCGAATCGACGATCGTTTACCCTTGAATCCTTTCGGCTATACCTACTGGGTGCTAAGTGCAGGCAAGACCTGGGGGAAAGTTCCATACCCGTTGCTCGAAATCCATCCCGGTAACGAAACGTATTTCTACGACTATGCAGCCTTCAATATGATGAACTTTTTTGAGTTTGTCAGTGATTATTATTTCAGCGGTTTCGCCACACACCATTTCGATGGTTTCTTTTTGGACAAGATTCCATTGATGCGTAAACTCAAGTGGAGAGAGGTAGCCCAGGTTAAGGCTGTTTGGGGGGAGCTCCGCGACTCAAATCTTAACCTGCAAACAGGAAAAGACCTTTTTTATTCGCTCAACCGAAAGCCCTACGTTGAGGTCGGTCTGGGTGTAGAAAACATTTTGAAAATCATCCGCGTCGATTTCCTGTGGCGCATGAGCTATCTCGACAATCCGAACATTGCGCGTTTCGGATTCCGCGGGAGTTTTCAGTTCACCTTCTGATGGGTCATTCATTGGCTTACATTGATGTACCTTTGCCTCATGTCGGTTTTACGTTCCGAGGATCTGGTCAAACGCTACAAAGGCCGCACGGTGGTCAACCATGTTTCGATTCGTGTCGAACAAGGGGAGATTGTAGGGTTGTTGGGTCCCAACGGAGCTGGTAAAACAACAACTTTTTACATGATCGTCGGGCTGATCAAGCCCAATGAAGGTCGGATTTTCCTCGATGAATCCGAGCTTACGAATGAACCTATGTACCGCAGAGCCAAACGCGGTGTGGGATACCTGGCCCAGGAGGCATCTGTATTCCGAAAGCTCAGCGTAGAAGATAACATCCGTGCAGTTCTGGAAATGACCGGTTTTTCGAAAGCGGAGCAGTCCGGGAAACTGGAAGAG
>JBJTJB010000437.1:0-3576 GCA_046095245.1 Bacteroidota bacterium
GTCGTGCCCAGGAAAAAGACCTGATGCTGCTGGCGGAAATCGATCCGGCCGTTCCTCAGGTCATTGTGGGCGACAAAGTGCGTTTGCGTCAGGTCCTCTTGAACCTGGTCGGAAATGCCGTCAAATTCACCGAGCGGGGACAAGTCAAGGTGCTGGTGCGACCTGCCGCCGGCAATGGACCGAATCTCGTGCTGGAGTTCGAAGTACGCGATACCGGGATCGGAATCGAACAGGAGCAGGCCAAGGGCTTGTTCACCGCCTTCCAACAGGGCGATGTGTCGACCTTCCGGCGCTACGGTGGCACGGGCCTGGGACTGACCATTTGCAAAACCATTGTAAACCTTATGGGCGGCCGCATCTGGCTCGAAAGTCAGCCGGGTGAGGGCAGCTCCTTCTTCTTTACCATCAATACCCAGGTAGCGGGCGAAATCCCACGTGCCGAACCGGTTCCGGCGCCCTCCTTTGTAACCGGAAAATCGCTGGCTCAGGAAGTGCCAATGCGCATTTTGCTGGCCGAAGACAACGACATCAACCGGCTTTTGGCCGTTAAGATTCTTGAGCGACTGGGGTATCAGATCGTGGCTGTTTCCAACGGGAAAGAGGCCTTTGAGCGCTTACGTCAGCAGGATTTCGATCTGGTCCTGATGGACATCCAGATGCCCGAATGGGATGGCCTGGAGGCCACGCGGCAGATCCGGTCGGGCATCCCCCCCGGAAGGCAACCGGTTATTGTGGCCATGACCGCATTTGCCGGCACCGAAGACCGCGATGCCTGCAGCCAGGCCGGTATGGACGATTACGTTTCAAAACCCATCACCACCAACGACCTGGAAAACACCCTGCGCAAGTGGTCGGGTCATGCCCGCAGCCTGCAACCGGGTGTACCCTTGCCGTCTGCTCCCGAAGAACAGGATGTGGCCCGCATTGACCGGGAGGCTGTGCAGCGCCTGATGGACATCGCCCGACAGAGTGACCCGGGCTTCATCCAGCAGGTTATGGAACTGTTCGAAAAGCAGGCTCCGGTGGTGCTCAACGACCTGCGCGATGCGGTGGTCAAAATGGATCTGACGGCCGTGTGGAAATCGGCTCACAAACTCAAGGGCACCTGCGTGAATCTCGGTGCCGGAAAGATGGCTTCCATCTGCAAAGAGCTCGAGAAAAAAGGCCGCAATTTTGAAGGTACCGGACTTATGCCCTTGGTGCAGCGACTGGAGCAGGAATACGAAGCTACCTCGCGTGAGCTCAGGGAAATGCTCCAATACAATTGAAAACCAGGCCATTCCATTTGAACACTTTTTTAACCGAACCCCTTGTTTTGTGAAAAAGCCTGACTATCTTTGCCCTCCCAATCACATTTAGCAACAAAAGACATCCCATGATCATCGTTCCGATCAAAGAAAACGAGACCATTGATAAGGCCCTCAAGAAGTACAAGAAGAAATTCGAGAAGACCGGCACTGTGAAGCAGCTGCGTGCGCGTCAGGCTTTCGAAAAGCCCTCGATTTCCCGTCGTACCGAAATCAAGAAGGCCATTTACAAAAACCAGCTACAGGCCCAGGTTCAGGCCTGATACAATAGCCAACTGTTTTTGACATCCGGGTCGTGATAACGTCCCGGATTTTTTTTTGAACGGTGTATCCTTCCGGGTCATGCATGCGTATCTTGTGAAAGGCTTTTTGCAGCGATGGATTCACCGACCGACCGTTTTCTGAATTACCTCAGGCACGAGAAACGCTCGTCGGTCCATACGGTGGTTTCCTACACGACCGACCTGAACCAGTTTTCGTCCTACATCGCTGAGCAGTACGAACTGCAGTCCCCTTCTGAAGCCACCCATCTGGTGATCCGTTCCTGGGTTGTTTACCTGATGGAGCAAGGCCTCGATCCGCGCTCGGTCAACCGGAAAATCACCACCCTTCGGACCTATTTCCGCTACCTGGTCCGCATTGGTGAAGTGGCGCACAACCCGATGCTTAAGGTGCAGGCTCCCAAAACCCGCAAAAAACTACCCGAGTATGTGGATGAGCAGCGCATGGATCAGCTCTTTGCACTGCAGGAAGAAGGAGGGGACGATTTCGAGTCCAAACGAAACCAGATCATGCTCGATTTCTTTTACCGCACCGGCGTGCGATTGTCGGAGTTGATCGGATTGCGCATCAAGGATGTCAATTTACATGCGCTCACAGTAACCGTGCTCGGAAAACGCAACAAGGTCAGGCAAATCCCTGTCACCATGGCCTTCCGCGACCGCTTGCGGGAATACATGGCTGCGCGCAGTACTTTTTTAGTGGAAGTGCATACCGAAACCGATTCTTTTTTCGTTGATAATAAGGGTAACCCTATGTCGCCAACCTTCGTTTACCGCATTGTGAAGCAGGCTGTGAGTGCGGTATCTACTGGGAAGAAACGGAGTCCGCATGTGTTGCGGCACAGTTTTGCCACCGCCATGCTCAACCACGGAGCCGATATCAATGCCATCAAAGAACTGCTCGGCCACAGCAGCCTTGCGGCTACACAGGTGTACACCCACAACTCCATCGAAAAACTCAAAGAGGTCTACAAACAGGCCTTTCCTAAAGCTTAATCCATAAATAACGTGAAGCCATGAAAGTCAAGGTACAATCCATCCACTTCGATGCTGACCGCAAACTCCTCGAATTTGTTCAGGAGAAAGTCGACAAACTCACCCACTTCTACGAAGCCATTATCGAAAGCGAGGTGTTTCTGCGCATCGACAAAGACAATGACAAAGGGAACAAGATTGCCGAAATCAAGGTGAGTACGCCGGGCCGTACCCTGTTCGCCCGGGAGCAATGCCATTCCTTCGAAGAGGCCACCGACCATGCGGTGGAAGCCATGCGCAAGCAAATCACCAAGCACAAGGAAAAAGTCCGCGGCGTTTAAGCGCTGCGCACCGCTCGATTAAAGCTCCGCCTGCGGGGCTTTTTTTATTTTCCGGAAAAGGGGAGGGGAGTAAGAAAAAATCGCCGTTTATACTTGTTTGGAAACGACAATTCCCTACATTTGCAGTCCCAAAATTGGGATTGTTCTATAATTTACTGAAATCCAGGCCGATGTAGCTCAGCTGGTCAGAGCTACTGATTTGTAATCAGTAGGTCGGGGGTTCGAATCCCTCCATCGGCTCAATGGCAGGCACGACAGATCCGTCTGCTGCCGGGAAAGGACTGTCCCGTAAGGGATTGTCCGCCTACTGGGGAGATAGCCAAGTGGCCAACGGCAACAGACTGTAAATCTGTCCTCTTCGGAGTTCGAAGGTTCGAATCCTTCTCTCCCCACCAGGTTCTTTGACATCGGGTACCGGTCCGTTCTTCCTCCCCAAGAGGTGTTGCGGACAAACGACACAAGCGGAAGTAGCTCATTTGGTAGAGCATCAGCCTTCCAAGCTGAGGGTAGCGAGTTCGAGCCTCGTCTTCCGCTCCAGTCCGTGGTGGTAAAGCCCTGAGATTCACAAAAAAAGCCCCTTGCAGGCGGACTTCGCACCGGCTTTTTTTGTACTTTCACGCCCCCGCCCGGAAACCTGTGCCGATGCATCGCTGTGGGTGATGACCGGTCCGG
>JBJTJB010000438.1:0-2478 GCA_046095245.1 Bacteroidota bacterium
AGGGTGAGGCGGAGGTTTTTAGGCATGGTGTATCGGTAGTGCTTTGTTTTCGTGCAATGGAATACGGTTCAGACAGCGCACAGGCGTTCGGCTGCAGCTTCCAGCATGTGGTCTTCTTTGGCAAAGCAGAACCGTAGAAGCCGTTGACTGGCCGGTGGGGTTGTATAAAAAACAGAAACAGGAATAGAGGCTACACCATGCGATCGGGTGAGCTGTTTGGCGAATTCAGTGTCGGCTACTTCTGTGATCTCGCTGTAATCGAGTAACTGGAAATAGGATCCGTGGCAAGGGAGAATGCGGAATCGCGAGGAGGCAAGCAATTTCCGGAAAAGATCACGTTTCGCTTGGTAGAAGGCAGGTAATCCGGAATAATGGGAACGCTCCTGCATGTAGACGGCAAGCGCATATTGCAGTGGTGTGTTCACCGAAAAGACAGTGAACTGATGGACCTTTCTGAATTCACGCATCAAGGTGGCAGGGGCAAGTACATAACCGCATTTCCACCCTGTAGCGTGGTAGGTTTTACCGAATGAGAATACCACAAGGCTCCTTTCCGCCAACTCCGGATAGGATGCAACGCTCAGGTGCGATTGCCCATCGAAGAGGATGTGTTCATACACTTCATCACTCAGGATCAGGATGCCGGTATCCGTGGTGATCGAAATAAGGGCCTGAATATCCTCGGCGCTGAACACCATGCCCGTTGGGTTTTGCGGTGTATTGATCATGATGAGCCGCGTTCTTGCCGTACATTTTGAACGTACCTCGTTCCAGTCGGGGCGGAAGTCGGGCGCATGCAAGGCCACCGGAACCGGGATGCCACCGGCGAGTTGTATGGCCGGTATGTAACTATCGTATGCAGGTTCGAGTACAATCACTTCATCACCCGGTTGTACAACAGCCGTGATGGCACTGAACAGGGCCTGAGTACCTCCGGCGGTCACGGTGATTTCATCGTTGGGGTCATACCGATGGCCGTACAGCTCCTCCATTTTTTCCGCAATCCGCTCGCGTAAGGCCAATATTCCCGGCATGGGTGCGTACTGGTTGTGTCCGTCGTGCATGGCTCGATTCACCAGGTCAATCAACGCTTCGTGTACCGGGAAGCCTGGAAAGCCCTGGCTGAGGTTGATGGCTCCTGTTTCGGCCGCCAGGCCCGACATCACCGTAAAAATGGTTGTTCCTACTGATGGAAGTTTGCTTGTAATTGCCGGAGTGCCCATGCCACGAAAGTACTCAAGCCCGGGCTGTTCAGAAAACAGGCCGATTGAAGCACCGGCCTTTCACAATGGACCTATCTTTGTCCAATGCCCGGCATTGAGGAAGCCATACGACAGCGTCAGTTCAGCGACCAGTATGAAAAAGCCGTTGTGAACATCCTGTTTACAGCCAGCTACCTGGACAGTATTCTCCTGCAGCGTCTAAAACCGTATGGCATTTCACCCCAGCAATACAATGTGTTGCGCATTCTGCGGGGATCCTTTCCAACAGCTTTGCGCTTGGGCGATATCACCGAGCGGATGCTCGACAAGAATTCGAACGCCACCCGCCTGGTCGATAAGCTGATTCGGAAGGAATACGTCCGCAGGGAGGTGTGTAAGCACAACCGACGGCAGGTTGACATTTGGATCACAGAGAAAGGGCTTGACTTACTTGCCGGACTCGATATTGATCAGGCTGTATTCCTGCGGACAGCGGTCAGACTCGATCCACACGATGTGGACCACATCAACAAGTTGCTCGATCACCTCCGTGGGTGAACCACCCAGAAAACCAACCCCAGCAATACTCATCGACATGAAGAAAATCCTACGCCTTTTTTTGTATTTCCTTTTGTTTGTTCAGAAGCCCGTTCAGGCTCAGACACAGCTGACCATGGTACACAACGGGATTACCCGCAACTACACGCTGTATGTGCCGCCTTCTTTCAGTCCCGGAAATAGCTGGCCTTTGGTTTTTGTACTCCATGGCTTCACACAAACAGCCCAGGCCATTATGAGTTATTCCGGATTCAACGCTATAGCCGATACCGCCTCGTTTATAGCCGTTTATCCCGATGGTGTTGGCAATGCCTGGAATACCAATTCAGGGATGAGCGGTGGTTCAACAGCCGACGACATCGGTTTTATCGGTGCATTGACTGACACCCTTTTTGCACAATACGGTATCGATACCACGCGCGTGTTCAGTTGTGGATTCTCCGCCGGTGGATATATGAGCCACCGCCTTGCGTGCGAGTCGCCCCGCTGCTATGCTGCTATCGCTTCGGTAGCCGGCACAATGAGTGCGGGAGCGTACGCAGCCTGTTTGCCCTCCCGACCAGTCCCAGTCATGCAGATTCATGGAACATCCGATTTCGTAGTGAGTTACAACGGAGGCTTCGGTGGAGTATCGGTCGCAGATGTGATCAACAAATGGGTGTCGTCCAATGCCTGCCCTACGACTCCTCAGGTTACAGCGATGCCCGACCTGGTGACA
>JBJTJB010000439.1:0-8916 GCA_046095245.1 Bacteroidota bacterium
TCCCAGACATCTTCGACAACAACGCAACCTAAAAGACGCACAACCACATCAAATCTTACAACAACACCAAGCTGCACACCTACACATACAGGAAACTTGTCGACCTTACACAACCATATGCTTCTTCACACAGAGGCTGCAGTGGAGCGATTACGCACCTGTGATGGAATTCCCGACAGCCAATCCTGGTGGGAATTACTGATACGACAGCTCCAATCCGTCCGCATCTCCTTCGAAACCTCCCCCGAAGGCATCCCTGTAATGGGATTCCTTGAAACAAGGGTGTTGGATTTCAATTCGGTTTTCATTGCGACGTTGAACGAAGGCACACTCCCCTCCTCTGCTGTTTCCTCCTCGTTGATACCCTATGCATTGCGCAAAGCGTACCGATTACCCTGCCGGGAGGAACAACAGGCCGTGACCGCCTACCACTTCTATCGTTTGCTGCAAAGGGCTCAGAAAATCCAACTGTATTACAACGTACAGTTGAACTCAATGGGTGCGGGCGAGAAAAGCCGCTACCTGTATCAACTCAACCTCGATGTCATTCGGAAAAACCCTCCGGCGGTTGCACGTTACCTGAGCCAGAGCCCCAAGATCAATCCACCGGCTAACGCAGCGTTCGAGATCCCAAAAAAACCGGAAATTCTGGATAAGATCCGTTCGAAATACCTCGACAGTCCGGAAAACCGAGACAAGAAACAGGGGCTTTCCGCATCGGTGTTGCGCACCTACATCGATTGCCCGATGAAGTTTTACTTGAGTAAAGTTGCCGGGTTACGCAACGATCAAAGTCCTGACCACATCGACAAGCCCACATTCGGCAACATTCTGCATCGGGCCATGGAGCTGGCATATCCGGTCAATACGGTATTGAGTAAGGAGTTCATCGAACTCAGAAAGAAAAGCATCGATGAACTGCTGGAAACCGCCCTACGGGACAAGTACGGCAGGAACACACAATACGGACACGATTACCTGATGAAAGGCGTTTTGAAGCGACTCATCAAGAAAATCATGGAACACGACTCGAAGAATCCGGGGTTTACGCTCGAAGGAACTGAAGTCGAATTGAACACATCGCTGGAACTACCCAATGGGGCCAGGATTTTGTTAAAGGGAAACATTGACCGCCTAGAGCGCAGGGGGAATTGCTTGGATATTATCGACTATAAAACCGGAAACGATAAGATCAGCAATAAACCGCCCGAAAAACTGATTGAAAAAAACGAAAACAAGACTGACTTTCAGTTATTCTTTTACGCAATGCTGGTCCGGAAGACCCGTGGAACCCATGAAACCATCCGATCCGGTATCATGAAGCTCAAAACGAAAGAACTTCTATTCCTGAACAAAGAAGAACCGGTTACCAACGAACAACTGGATTCGTTCGAACAAGGTATCATTCAGCTGGTATCGGAATTACTGGATCCCGACGTGCCTTTCCGCATGACCACCGACAGCAAGCCCTGCACCTATTGCGATTTCAATGTGCTTTGCCAACGTAAAAGTGCTTAATTCTGCTCTTCCTTATCCTGTTCCATCAAACGCTCGGTAAGTGAGGTCACAACAGAAAGAAGGAAACTGAACATCATTGCAATCCAGAAGCCATCCACTTTGAATCCTTCACTGAGCAATAGGGCAGTGAATAGAATGATGCTGGCATTCACCACCAGTAAGAACAGGCCAAGTGTCAAAATCGTGACGGGTAAGGTGAGGAACACGAGCACCGGCTTCACGTAGGCATTCAACATGATCAAAACAAAAGAGACCAGTATTGCCCAATTGACATTTTCTACCTCTACCCCCGGCAAAACCGCAGCGAGCAGAAAAACGGTCAGGGCGGTGACCAGGATCCGAATCAAAAAGCGCATCTTGAAAAAAGGCAATGATCAAATATACACATTGGAAGCAGAAACGTTAAACTTTGTCTCCGATTTGTTGTTGATAAAAGACAAGACTGAAACACATGAAATCACGCATCATCGCCTTACTCATCGTACTTAGCCCCTTGTTCATTTCAGGAACCGGTCCGGAATCCGCCTACTCCTTCAAACTAAAGGCCATCGATGGTAAACCACTGGATCTCTCCTCTTACCGGGGTAAAAAAATCCTCATCGTCAATACTGCCTCTGAATGCGGGTACACTCCACAGTACGCAGCACTTCAAACCCTTAACGAACGTTACAAGGACAAAGTGGTTGTGATTGGATTCCCCTGCAATGATTTTGGAGGACAGGAGCCCGGAACAGCTGCTGAAATCCAGTCTTTTTGCAGCAAGAACTATCAGGTGAATTTTCCCATGGCAGCTAAAGTTTCTGTGAAGGGAAGTGGTGCCGACCCGCTCTTTCAATGGCTTTGCACCCAAAAAAATCCGGATTTTACCGGTGACATACGTTGGAATTTCGAGAAAATCCTGCTGGACGAAAATGGCAACGTGATTCGACGCTTCCGATCGGGTGTAAAGCCCCTTGATCCGGATCTGACTGGCGCTCTTTGATCAGGAAGCAATTGTAAGTTGCATGCCCTTGCCATGCAGTGAGGAGATTTCAACCGTGGAGTCGTTTTTCAGGTATTTTCTGAGCCTGGTTACGAATACATCCATGCTTCGCCCATTGAAGTAATTGTCATCGCCCCAAATCAACTTGAGCGCTTTTGTTCGGGGTAATAAGTCATTCCGATGCAGGCAAAGCAACCTGAGCAACTCCGCCTCTTTGGGCGTCAGTGACTGCGCCTGCCCGTCGGCTGTGAGCGACCTGTGCTTGTAATCGAAGGTAAATTTACCGATACTGAATACCTGCTGATCCTGTTGCCTCACTTCACCGAATGACCGTTTCAAGATCGCCTCGATCTTTAACAGCAGCACTTCTGTATCGAATGGTTTGATGAGATAGTCATCGGCTCCGATTTTAAATCCATGCAGGACATCCTCCTTCAAGCTCCGGGCAGTGAGCAGGAATACGGGTGTTTGGCGATCAACGGAGCGGATTTCCTTCAAGACGGAGAACCCATCCATCTTCGGCATCATCACATCCAGAATAACCAAGTCGAATCCTCCTTGGGCGTAGGATTCAAGACCCCATTCTCCGTCGCGGGCCAACTCAACGCGATAGGAATTCATTTCCAAAAAACCCTTCAGTACGTTACCGAAGTTGAAATCGTCTTCTACGAGCAGGATTTTAGCTGACATGATTTATCTGTTTAATGGAAGAGCTATAGTAAAACAACTGCCTCTTCCGGGTTCACTGTCCACCTCGATATTTCCTTCGTGTGCTTCGATGATGGCTTTTACATAACTCAAGCCCAACCCGAATCCCTTCACTGAGTGCAAATCGCCGGCCTGAGCCCGATAAAAGGTATCGAAGATGCGTTTTCTGACTTCTGCAGTCATACCCACCCCTTCATCCTTGATGGAAATGAGCACTGAACGCTGATCTGTGTTCACAGATATGTTGATGTGCGGTTTTCCGGGACTATACTTGATGGCATTATCAATCAGGTTGGTAAAGGCATTGCCCAAATGAAATGCATCTGCATCAACCTCCAGCGATACGGGCTCACAGTTAAACTGAAGCAAGCCTTCCGCTTCGTGAATCTTCAACTTGAACGCGTTTATAGCTCCCTGCAGTATCGAAACAACATTCACTTGCTTTCGCTCCAGCTGAAGTTCCCCCTTTTCGATTCGGGCCATTTGCAAAACCTTATCGACCTGCCTGAGCATTCGCTGGTTTTCCTCGTCGATAACACCGTTGTAATAGGCTAACTTCTCCTCGTCAGAATGGATCTTCGGGTTTCGTATAGCCGCAGTAGCAATTGCGATGGTTGCAATCGGTGTCTTGAATTCATGGGTCATGTTGTTGATGAAGTCGCTCTTCATCTCAGCCAGTTTTTTCTGGCGCAAAACGAGCCATATCGTATAGGTGAATCCGGCTACGATTACGGCCATGAAAACAAGCGACAGAACGAGCACGGACCACATTTCACGTAAGACCTGGGATTGAATCTGCGGGACACTGATGATCAGCTCGTCGTTCCTTCCAAGCACATCGTCAGGAAACAACACCGCATGGAAAGGACTCACTGAAGCCTGACTGGTATCGGCGCCCGGCGAACCGTAGGTGATGTGCCGGCTGATCCCATCCCGAATAAAAAAGGCCTCCGGTTTCTGAATTCCGGCGGCTGTAAAACGCAAACCAAGAATACTGTCCATCATCATTGGGCTGATTCGCTGCGTAGCCGTTATTGCAGGATCTACCACATGAAGGGACAGTTTTTGAACCATGTTGCGGAAGCGTTTCATTCTACTTCTTACGCGTGCATCAACCGAGTTCAGCAGCGAATCACCCTTGAGTCCGGCATCCAGTTCCAGATTGATCACCTCCTTACCATTCAGTTCTTTTTCAATCCGTAGGGCGAAGCCTTTTGGAGGTCCTGTCGATTCGATCTCGGCATCTGCTTTGTCTATCGAACCGCTTGCTCCGCCCTGGTAGGCCCTAATAATCTGCTCCAGGCGATTTCGAACCAGCTCATCACGGGTAGTGACTGATTTATCGCCCAGGCTTCCACCTCCACCGATCCAGTCGGAAATCTGAGCAACCAGGCTATCGGGTAACAGGATGGAGCCTGCACTTGAGTCGGCGGCATTAAACACATCGTTCAGTACGATGCGCATGCTTTCGCGTGACTGAATGTCTTCAATAGCCTGCTGAAGTGCAACGCGGACCTGACGGTCATATGCCTCCGCCCGCATTCCGAACTCATTCCGGATCCAGTTGGCCTGAAAAAAGATGATGCCAATCAATGCAAGACTCATCCCTGCAACCATCCAGCCGAACAAGCCTTTTTTCATTCGAACAAAGTTATACAGAGCATCTTCTCAGCAAATCAACATCATGCGATTAACTCAAGATTAACCCCTGTGATTATCTTTGGCAGGAAGCGGCATCAAACCACCCATAACTACCCGGGAGACCGCTCCACATTGCCACTACATTTGGACAGTATCAGTCAATTCGTTTTGGGCGCCGCTATCGGCGAACTTGTTGCCGGAAGAAAGGCTGGCAACAAAGCCATTCTGTGGGGTGGAATAGCCGGAACCATTCCCGATCTGGATATTTTACTGAATCCATTCATTACGCCACTTCAGCAACTTTCTGTTCACCGGGGATACAGCCATGCTTTGCTTTTCGCATTTGTTGCTGCTCCGCTCTTCGCCTGGCCTGTTCAACGTTTGCACCACAACAGTACCCAGACCTCATTCAAGGATTGGCTTCTCTTGTTTTTTCTGGGAATTTTCACCCACCCCTTACTGGACGCCTTCACCCTGTATGGCACACAACTTTTCCTCCCCTTCAGCGACTACCGTGTCGCCCTGAACACCATCTCCATCGTCGACCCGCTTTACACGCTGCCTCTTCTTATCGGAATCATCATAGCGATGATCAGGCGAAAAAAGAGCCCTGAAAAAGCGGCCAAGGCTGCACGGGTCGGGCTGATCATTTCCTGTGTCTACCTTGGAATGACATGCGCCATAAAACAGCACGTTGACCGGCGTTTTGAACAAGCCATTCAAGCCGCACACATCAGGCCGAATGCCTGGCTAAGCAACCCCGTATTGTTCTCCAACTTACTTTGGTATACAGTGACACGTGAAGACAGCACCTGCCACATCGGATACTACTCCTTGCTTCAAGGTGATCGACCGATCCTGTTTGAGACCTTTCAGCGCAATCTTTCCCTTCAGCCGCAAATCAAAGATCCCTACGGGCTCGATCGCTTGCGTTGGTTCTCCAAGGATTTTTATCTGCTTGAGCAACAGGAAAAAGGATTGTTCTTTTATGACATCCGATTTGGGAAAACGAATCTTGATGCCAGCGGAGAAAACGAACGCACCTTTGTGTTCTGCTTTCAATTGCCCAAGCCCGACCTCACACCTCTTCCCGTGAAACAATATATTTCGCGAGAGGACAGTGACTTCGGGGAATTCACCCGACAAATAGGACACCGGATACTGCACAACGGGGAATGAGGCGTTTCGTTTCTGATGCATTTTTAGTGCTGTCAGCCACATTGACATTACTTAGCCTTTCGATACAAGCCGAAACAACCAAGGTGGATTCGCTGGTGAAGACCTGTACTGCAGAACGGGTTCGAAAAGCCCCCCGTATTGACGGCAAACTGACCGAAAACGAATGGACGCAAGCGATTCCAGCCGGAGGATTCATCCAATTCAGACCCGAGGAGGGGAAACCGGCCACACAGCCCACCGAGGTGCGTATCTTGTACACTGATTTCGCCCTTTACGTGGGTGCATGGTGTTATGACGCTGAACCCGATAGTATCCTGACGCAGTTGGGTAAACGTGATGAGTCGAACCTGAACGCAGATTACTTCTACATCAAATTCGACCCCTATCAGAACCGACAGGATGCCTACGAATTCGGTGTTTATGCATCGGGGGTGCAACTCGATTCACGGATCAGCGACTTCACCTACGATCCGGTTTGGCATTCAGCAGTCGGCCGCGATTCCCTGGGCTGGTACGCTGAATTCGAAATCCCCTACTCCTCCATCCGTTTTCCGGAGCAGGAGGAACAACGCTGGACACTGCAATTCAATCGGTACATACGCAGGAACAGGGAACTCCAATCCTGGAGTTATGTGCCGAGCAGTGCGTCTAACCGGCTACTTTTTTGGGGGGAGTTGCATGGAATACGCTCGGTGAGCACCCCACCACGGTTGTCCGTTTCTCCCTATGCGGGTGTAAGCGGAGGTCGTGATCCCGTTTCGAACCCCGATGGTTCCGTCGGATTCTCGAATTTCTTTTCGTACAACTTCGGAGCTGATGTCAAATACGGGATTGACGACCGGGTCACGCTTGACATGACACTTCTGCCCGATTTCGGACAGGTACAATCGGATCGGCTCGTGAAGAACCTGAGTTACCGGGAAGTGGTTTACGACGAAAACCGTCCCTTTTTCAGGGAAGGTGTCGAGTTATTCGGAAAAGACGACTTGTTCTATTCCCGCAGGATAGGACGTGTGCCTGGCGGCTATTTTGATGTTTTTGAACAACTGCAAACCGATGAACGGATTATCAGCAACCCGATCAGTTCCAAGCTACTGAACGCTGTTAAGGTTTCGGGGCGCACAGACAAAGGTCTGGGTCTTGGCTTCTTCAATGCTGTAACCGATGCCATGTATGCGGAACTGGAATCCACTTCCGGTAATCGAAGACGTGTCATGACAGAGCCGCTCACGAATTACTCAATCGCAGTGGTGGACAAGCAGTGGAAAAACAACAGCAGCGCTTATTTCATCCATACCCTGGCCCATCGGGAAGGTAGTGCCGACGATGCGCAGGTGATCGGTACAGGACTCACCTTGAGCAACCGGAAAAACACCTTGTCACTGATAAGCGATGGGGTGCTTACGTTTCGACACAATGCCCAGGAAAATGAATCACAACCCGGATTCAATTACTCGCTGGGAATCGAGAAAAACGGAGGGGTCATGCAATACTCCATCGAGCGCAATGTGACGAGTCCTGAATACAACGTTACCGACCTAGGATTTTACCGCGTACCCGGACTGAATAATTCGGCGGCGAATGTAACATTCAACCGATTCAAACCCTGGAAATTCATCCGTGAAGCGAATGTGGAGCTAAACGTATTCATGGCCGACGATTTTACCACCTCGAAATTCAGCGACAACTCGGCCGCTGTTTCATCATTCATCAACCTGATGTCGTGGAATGCATTGTTCGTAGGCGGAGGAATGAGTCTGCTTCGACCATACGATTTTTTTGAATCCAGAACAGCGGGACAAGTTTATAGAGGATTCAGGACCTGGTACGGCTATGCCGGCTTCAGCAGTGATTACCGGAAAGCCCTTGCCATTGATTACTCGTTCGGGTTCGGGGATTTCATGGAGACGTTTTCGTCCTTCAACCAGGAACATGAACTGAGTCTCAGGATCAGGACCAGCGACAGGCTCTTCATTCAGCCTGCACTGAGTTATTCGCTAGCTCCCATCAACCTGGGTTACGCCGGCAGGGATTCACTAAACGCATCGGTCATTGGAGCGCGCCGCCTCGACACCTGGGAAGCGAACCTTCGCGCCGCATTCACTTTTTCACCGACCATGAACCTGACGCTCATTGCCCGGCATTACTGGTTCACCGGAGCATACATCGACTACTACAACCTCGACCCTGTAGGTGAACTCCTGATAAGAAACGACAAGACCCTGAACTACGATTTCAATTTCAATGTGTTTACAGCTGACTTGATTTACGAATGGCGGTTTTCTCCCGGAAGTGTGATCAACTTAGTGTATAAAAACTCCGTCACCGACGAACAAGGTTCCATCTTACGCAGCTATGGTAGGAATTTCAACCGCATTATGGAGTTGCCCCACGCCTATTCGTTCACGGTAAAACTGTTGTATTTCCTCGACTACATCCGGGTAAAAGACCGCCTCAGTGGAAAGGGCGAATACCAACAGCCTTGGTAAGAGTCCGTTCAATTGCCGGAAAACGCCCGCAGTAGCTGCAGCATATCCGCCTCAAAAGCCTGGCCTTTATCCTCTGCATACCAGGTATGTAAAAGGGTGTGTAGCTCCTCTTTTGAATGGGTACCGCCCTCGCGCGTTACTGCATACCGTTTTGAAATGGATACAGGCCGGGGTCCCCATGATCCGTAAACACGGCCGGTTTGAGCATCAACAAATACCGCTTTCGGGATGGAACGACTCGAACCGGTCAGGAAGAGATCCATCAATTCTGGATGCTCATCGCGGAGCAAATAACAATCACGAATTCGGCCACCGGATTCGGCAGCTATCCGATGCAACAAGGGAACCAACTGTGATGCATCACCGCACCATCCTTCGGTCAGTACCAGCATATCGCAA
>JBJTJB010000440.1:0-1981 GCA_046095245.1 Bacteroidota bacterium
TTCTGGGCGCACTGGTGCTTACCGTTGTCATGTATTTCGGAGGACGCCTTGTGCTTGGTGCAGACGCAAACCTCGAACCCGCCGAGTTCATCGCCTTCATCGCCATCTTTTCTCAGCTGATTCCGCCAGCCAAAGCGATTACAACAGCGTGGTACAACATCCAAAAAGGTCTGGCCTCGGCCGAACGCGTGTACCACATCCTGGATGCACCCGTCGCCGTGCAGGATCCGGTCAAACCCCAGGCACTTCCCAATTTCGTACAGGGCATCCGTTATGAACAGGTCGAGTTCGCCTACCGCAAGGATGAATCACGCCAGGTGCTGAAACAGGTCGATTTTGAAATTCCCTGCGGAAAGACCATAGCCCTGGTCGGGCCCTCAGGATCCGGTAAAACCACCCTGGCCGAACTCTTACCCCGTTTCATGGATCCCGATGCGGGTCGTATTCTGATTGACGGAACGGATATCCGCACCCTGCGGCTACGCGACTTGCGCTCACTGATCGGGGTCGTGACTCAGGAGTCCATCTTGTTCAATGGCTCTGTGAAGGAGAATATCGCCTTTGGTGTGGATGAAGCCAGCGATGAAGCCATTGCAGATGCCGCACAGGTAGCCCATGCACACGAGTTCATCATGGCCATGCCGGAAGGGTATGAAACCAATATCGGCGACCGGGGATCGAAGCTGAGCGGAGGGCAACGGCAACGCTTGAGCATTGCGCGTGCGGTACTGAAGAATCCACGTATCCTGATTCTTGATGAGGCCACCTCGGCACTCGATACCGAGTCGGAGCGCCTGGTGCAAGACGCACTGACCCGTTTGATGCAGCACAGAACCACACTGGTGATTGCTCACCGCCTTTCAACCATTGCGCATGCCGACCAGATCATCGTGATGCAGCAGGGACAGATCGTAGAACGGGGGACACATACCGAACTGCTTGCGCGAAACGGCGTGTACCAACGTCTGGTAGAGCTTCAGGCCTTCTCCTGATTTCAGTCCCGCAAGGACAGGAAGGAAAGACGGATACGTTCGGGGTCCCTGCACCGCACCCAAACACTACCTTTGCAGCACAAGCCGAAATTGGCTGTTTACAATCCCATGCGTTACCTCGTTACTGCGGCACTGCCCTATGCCAATGGTCCACTGCACATCGGACATATCGCTGGTTGCTATCTGCCATCCGATATTTTCGTCCGCTACCAGCGACTGATGGGCCGGGATGTGAAATTCATCTGCGGTTCGGACGAGCATGGAGTGCCCATCACCTTACGGGCACGGAAGGAATCCTCCACCCCACAACAGGTGGTTGATACCTACCATGCCTTGATGGGTAAGGCGTTTTCGGATTTCGGGATTTCCTTCGACATATATCACCGCACATCGGATGCGGTGCACCACGAAACGGCTGCGGAGTTCTTCAAAATACTCTACGAGAAGGGCGTATTCACCGAGGAGGAGAGTGAGCAATACTACGACGAGGAGGCGCAGCTTTTCCTCGCCGACCGATACATCACCGGTACCTGTCCGAAATGCGGGAATGCAGGAGCGTATGGAGACCAGTGTGAGAAGTGCGGAACATCGCTAAGCCCGAAAGAACTGTTGAATCCGACCTCACAGTTGAGTGGGAAACCACCGGTGTTGCGCAAAACCAAACACTGGTATTTACCACTCGACACCATGCAACAGGAATGGTTGCAGGAGTGGTTGCTTTCCAAGGAAGACACCTGGAAGAAAAACGTGTTCGGTCAGTGTAAAAGCTGGCTCGACCAAGGCTTGCAGCCCCGTGCCGTAACCCGTGATCTGGACTGGGGTGTACCGGTTCCATTGCCCGACAACCAGGGGAAGGTGTTGTACGTGTGGTTCGATGCCCCTATCGGATACATCTCGGCCACCAAAGCCCTGACTCCGCATTGGGAGCAGTACTGGAAATCGCCCGACACCAAGCTGGTGCATTTCATCGGGAAAGACAATATCGTATT
>JBJTJB010000441.1:0-1764 GCA_046095245.1 Bacteroidota bacterium
CTGGTTACCCGTGCTGATTGTTGCCGCTTGGGGATTGGTGGTATATACGCTCGCCGTACGCTTTTTCCGGTGGGAATAAAAACTGCCCAAATGACAGTACTTTTACATCGGCATACCGTTTGGGGATGCCCTGCACAGCAAATAATTTCGCATTTCATCCGTTAAACACCTTACACCTCTACTGCCATGTTAGGAATCTATGTTATTTCCATTGCATTCATGCTCATTGGCTGGCTTGTAAGCGGCCAGCTCAAACGTCGTTTCACCCGCTATGCACAAACCCCGATCAGCTCTGGGATGAGCGGTCAGGAAATTGCCGAGAAAATGCTCCGCGACAGCAGCATTTTCGATGTCAAGGTGATTTCTGTTCAGGGTCAGCTCACCGACCACTACAATCCCCTCGAAAAAACCGTTAACCTTAGCCACGATGTGTATTACGGCCGAAACGCTGCTGCAGCTGCAGTTGCAGCACACGAATGCGGACACGCCGTGCAACATGCCCGTGCTTATCACTTCCTGAAATTGCGCTCGGCGCTGGTACCAGTGGTCAGTTTCGCTTCACACTGGATGCATTGGATCCTGCTCGGTGGAATTCTGACGGTCAACACCTTTCCACAACTGTTACTCGCCGGCATTTGCCTCTTCGCGATGACAACAGCTTTCAGCCTGATCACCCTGCCGGTTGAATTTGATGCCAGTAAACGCGCACTCGTATGGCTCGAAAGTGCACGTATCACCAACTCGATGGAGCACGAACAATCCAAAGACGCCTTGTGGTGGGCAGCGATGACCTATGTAGTTGCCGCGCTGTCGGCTATTGCAACGCTGATGTATTATGTATTGATTTACATGGGACGCAGAGATTGATTCTGATCACGTATATACATGCGAAAGGGAGGTTGGAAACAGCCTCCCTTTCGCATGTATAGGCATAAGTGTATCCGAGAGAACCATCCCCATCAAACCGAATGATTACTTTCGTAATATGAGTCTACCCCAACCGATTGTCGACAGGATCAAACTCCTTGAAGAAAAATATGCGGCCATGGGACAGGACCTCTTGTCCTTTCTCGATGGTCTTCTGTACGCTGATGTGTGCACCTACTGGGATTACATCCGTCTCGACACCTTGTTGAGCCTGCAGCAACCACGTACGCAATTCCCTGATGAAACTGTATTCATCATGTATCATCAGGTTACCGAGCTCTATTTCAAACTTGCCTTACATGAACTGAAGCAGATTGTGGAACATGGTCCGGATGCTGCCTTCATGACTGAGCGGCTGCAGCGCGTGAACAGGTATTTCGCCGTACTCACCAGTTCATTTGATATCATGGTGGAGGGCATGGAGCGGGAACAGTTTCAGAAATTCAGGATGAGCCTGCTTCCGGCTTCCGGATTTCAAAGTGCACAGTACAGGATGATTGAAATTTACGCAACGGACTTCATTCATCTTGTTGACAAGGATGTTCGTGAATCGATGCGGAACGGGAACCACCCGCTTCCGGAACTCTTCGAGCACATCTACTGGAAAGCCGGCGCCACCGAACTTTCGAGCGGAAAAAAGACACTCACTCTCCGTCAATTCGAAGAAAAGTACTCGGTAGAGCTGATCCGCCTCGCGGAGTCGCTGGAGCACTGCAACATGCTGGCCCTGTATCATGCGCTCCCGGAGGCGGATCGCGAGAGCGACGCCTTGCGTATTGCCTTAAAACAACTTGATGTGAATGTCAACATCAATTGGCCTCTGGTGCATTACAAATC
>JBJTJB010000442.1:0-4185 GCA_046095245.1 Bacteroidota bacterium
AAACCTATATCAAGAAAATACAGATCGAGTCGCGGGTGATGGGAAGTCTTGCCATCAACCACATCCTGCCGGCCGCCATCAAGTATCAGCATTTGCTGGTGAGTAATGTTGAAGGTATGAAGGACATCGGCTTGCCCCGTGAATCCTATGCCGCACAGGTCGAGTTGATCAAGGAGATTTCCGCCCATATTGCCGTCATCAAGAAGAGTAGCGATGACATGGTTGAGGCACGCAAGAAAGCCAATACCATGCTGGATGTACGCGCCAAGGCTGTTGCGTATTGCGATAAGGTGAAGGCCTACTTCGATACCATCCGGTACCATGTGGATAAGCTGGAGCTCATTGTTGATGATGAAAGCTGGCCTTTGCCCAAGTACCGTGAAATGGTCACCATCCGCTGATGACATTCGGTACAAATGAAAACGGGGTCCCTGCAGCAGAGACCCCGTTTTTTTTATGGAACAACCTTAGAAAGTCATGTTCATTCCCAAGGTTGGCAGGAAGGGAAGCTGATTCACACGCTGGTTGCGGATCCTGTCTACGTAAAAAATATTTTCGCGGTCGTACACGTTGATGGCACTGAAGGTGACATCCATGTTCGATGTATTGCCCAGGACGAAACTGCGCTTTAAGCTGAAGTCCAGACGGTGATAACTTGGGAGACGGCCCGCGTTGAGTTCACCGTAAGCAATGCCGAGGTCACCGTTAACGGTGGTCGGATCAGAGTAAATGCCATCCTGAAAATCCTGGTACTCGTAAAAGCCTGCCGTTTTGGTGAAGGGGAATCCCGAGCCGTAATTCCAGCGGATGTTGAATTCCCAGGCAAGGCTCTTGCCGAAGGTATATGCACCTACCAGGTTCACATTGTGCCTGCGGTCGAAGTGTGGACGATAGGTCCGAATCCCGTCGTAGCGGTCAACAAAGGTGAGTGAGTACACGGCCCAGAGGTATAGTTTCTTGTACTCGTATTTCATCACCATGTCCGCACCATAGGCGCGACCTTCTTCCACGATGAAATCTTTGGTGAGGTAATCGGGCTGGTTCTGGTAAAAGCCGTTGTCGGGATAGACTTTATCGCGGTTGATGTTCGACAGCTGGGTGAACTTCTTGTAGAATGCTTCTACGTTCACGTCGAAGTTCTTGTGTACGTCAATCTCGGTTCCGATGATGATGTCCCGCGCTTTCTGCAGCCTGGAGGTCACCGGCCGACCATTGAATTCATCCGGCAAACTCTCCGGACCACTCAGGAAGCCGTAGAACAGGTTCACCACATCGCGATCGGAAATGGCGCTGATGAGGTTCTGGGAGTAGAATCCACCCGCAGCCTTGAAGCGGATACGATCACTGATGTTGTACTTAAAGCCAAGTCGGGGTTCGGGTGAGAATTCGGCGAGCGATGCAAAGTACTGGACACGGAAACTGGGTTCGAGGACGAAGCGGTCGCGGCTGGTGCGGTACCGGAGGAATGATCCGAATTCGGTGGTGTTCTCGATTTGCTCGTAGGCTACGCCGGTAACCGTTGAGGTGTTGAATTCGGTGCGGAAACCGAGTACCTCGACTCCGAACCTGAATTCGTCGCGATCGATGAAACTGGTGTAGTTGAAGCCGAAGTTGAAGCCGTTGATCAGACTGCTGCGTGGATTGTCATCGCTCTCCTGTTGGTTGATCTTGTATTGTGAAAACGCGAATACACCGTCGATGAGCGAGGTGGATCCCTTGGGAACCAGGATGAAGTTACTACCGAATCCGTTCGATTTCCAGTTGACATCGGTTACATTCCGGAATGTGGCGTTGTCTTTGAAGTCAAATCCGAAGAGGTTGAGTTTGGAGCCGTTTTCACCATTGAGCGATACCTTGCCGTAAAAATCCTGGAAGTTGAACGGCAGTCCGTCTTCGTCGATGTAGCTATACAGGGCTTTCGAGCTTTGTGCGAGGTAGGAGTTTTTATAGCTCAGCAGGAATGAACTGCTTCCGCCGCCTTCTTCCGACTGGCGTTTGATGGGTCCCTCGAGGAGGAGCTTGCTGCCGAAGGTGGTGGCCCCCAGTTTTCCCGCAATGCGTTTCTTATTCCCATCGCGGGTGCTGATGTCCATTACCGCCGAAATACGGTCTCCATAATCGGCAGGGAATCCACCGGTGTACACGTCGGTATTCTTGAGGATGTCGGTATCGAACACCGAAAAGAGCCCGATGGAGTGGAAGGGGTTGTAAACAATCATTCCGTCGAGCAGCACCTTGTTTTGTACCGGAGTACCACCACGGATATAAAGCTGTCCGCCTTGGTCACCACTGAATACTACACCGGGAAGCACCTGCAGGTATTGCGCAAGGTCGGGCTCGCCGCCGATGCTCGGCACATTGGCCATTTCCTTCGGCGTAATCTTCGTGACGGAGGTGCGTACTTCCGTTTTCTGTTCCTCCCGCTTGGCCGATACCTCAACGCCTTTGAGGTTCACGGTCGCTTTGTTGACATAAAGCTGTTTGGTGAGTACCTGGTTGGCTTCCACCTGAACAGGGATCAGAAGCGTGTCATAGCCCATCACGCTCACGGTGAGGGTGTACGAACCCGGGGGAATCTTGCCGATGGTGTAGAATCCGTTCACATCGGTAGTTCCACCCAGCTGCGTTCCCTTCAGGAACACGGGCGTGAACAGCACGGGCTCACCGTTCGATTTATCGTACAGGAAACCGCGCACGCTGCCCGTTTGTGCATAGATCAACGTTGAGAAACAGAGCAGAAGCGTAATTGCGGAAATGCGTAGCGTTATATTCACAATTGGGGGGTCGAGAGTAGTGGATGGTTTTTCGGGCTGATTACATGCCGCCCATGGCAAGGATGAGGTCGAACTCATCGGGAGTGATGGATACGACCGACAAGCGGTTCAGGCGTAGCATCTGGATGTCTTTGAGACGGGGCTCGGCTTTTACCTGGGTAAGGCTGACCGGTTTTTTCAGTCGTTTGTAGGGTTTGAGGTCCACAGCTACCCAATTGGAGTCATCGGTTGTGGGGTCCTGGTAGGCGGTTTTGGTCACTTTGGCGATGCCCACGATTTCAAGTCCTTCGTTGCTGTGGTAGAAGAGCACAAGATCTCCCTTGGCCATTTCGCGAAGGTTGTTTCGGGCGAGGTAGTTCCGTACCCCGTCCCAAAAGGTTCCCTTGTCCTGTTCGAACTGATCCCAGGAATATTTGAAGGGTTCGGATTTGACCAGCCAGTACTGCATTGCGCTACCCCGCTTAAGGGTGACCGAAAATAGGCAATGCCCGGGTATCCCCGGTCTGTCCTGTGTTGGATGCGTGTACATTTGCAACGATGCGCATTCCCGGACCACTTCTTTGGTGCTTTTGGCTGATTTGCCTGGATGCGGCAGGTCAGAGCAATATCGCATCCAAACCCGCAGGGCCAATCAACCTGCGCTTTGCCAAGCTGGTCAGTATAAAAGTGAACGGTGGACCCGAAACCAGGCTCCTGGAAGCAAAGCCGGGCAAGTGGGAAGGGAATCTGATCATTTACCTGCATGGTAGCAGCGGACTCAACCAGGTGACCGCTTCCCGGGTCGAAGAATTGGCCCGACGCTCAGGCGCTGTAGTCATCTGCCCCGATTTAGGGACACAGCGGGGACTCGCGGATAGCCTGGACGGAGATTCATTGCGTATGCTCGAGATAGTGCGTTCCTGTGTCGAGTATGGAGGTAAATCCTGCCGGATTCAAGTCTTGGCCTGGGGTGAGCCCGGTTGTTCGCTGGTATTGAAGGCTGCTGCTGTGGCACCCGATCGTTTTTATGGGGCTGTACTGGTAGATGGCCTGCCCGCCGCGGATACCGCTCTCATCTCAGGGTTGGAGGGGGCGTTGCTGTTGTTGCGGAACAAGGCTTCCTCTCCGGTACGGACAACGGTTCGTGATGCGTTTTCACGGCAAATGAGTAGCTCCGGAAAAATCTTCAAGGTGACCGAATTTTCGGCAGCGGGTCGCGCTGCCGCCACCACCCCGGATTTGACCGCCGTGGACGAGGCCAGCTGGCAAGTCGCGCTGGGTTTTCTAAAGCAGAATTTCCAGGAGCCCATGCGCCGGAATATCCCCGCAAAACCCTGAGCCGGAAGGGCCCTTTTTCGTACTTTTGCAGCGCCGAAAAATCAGGTCTTTCCTGAAACGGTAAACACCTCGAAAAACACAAATTACCATGGTA
>JBJTJB010000443.1:0-1811 GCA_046095245.1 Bacteroidota bacterium
TGTACGAACGGCAGCCGACCGGGACCACCGATCGCGTTGCTACTACCTTCTGCACAACCTCAAATCATGATGTCTTTATGAAATATCCGGAAAGCCAGTCGAAAATTTCCGGCGCAACGTTCAACCTGTGCAGTACCCCTAAGTAGAGGGCAGATGTAAGTATTACCCGCAAGCCGATATCCTGCCAGGGTGTGCCTGTGAGTGGAATCTGACTGACCAGGAAATACAAGCCTGCAGACAACATCGTAACGGAGATCAGGCCTTTACTGAAAGGTTGCAATCCGAAATGCCGGTAAACATATACAAGCAACGCGAAATTGTACAGGAACGATGCCAATGCAGTGGCCAGGGCTGCACCGGCCATACCAAGCCAAGGGATAAAGGCGACTTGAAAACCCAAAAGCAATACAGCCAACACCACAAGCATGACCGCTCCATACCCATACTTTTCCGAGGTGAACAAGACTGCTGCATTCAGCCCTGTGGCCATATTGAATAAACAGCCCAGGCTAAGGATCAGTACGATGAGCGAACCCTCTTCATAGCCGGCGGGTAGGAAAGTGAACAGGTCTGTACAATTCAGATTGATGTTCAAAAAAAGAAAACAACCTGCCACAAACATGTACAGGCTCGATTTGCGGTAAATGGAGCGGATTTCCTCCAGATCGCCCTCCTGCCATGCAAAAGAAATGCGTGAAGATGCAATCCGGTCGAAGGCGTTGAGCGGAGCTTCAATCACCGTTGGAATGAAGGCTGCCACGGTATACACACCCACAAATGCAAGAGGCAGGTATTGCCCGATCATCAGCGCATCGAACACCTTTAAACCGATGGATGCCACACCGGCCAGCCACAATACCAGACCATACCGGAACATTTCCCTGAGTTGGGATTTGCCAATCACCTGAAAATCGATCCGAATTGAAGGTTTATCGAAAATCAGCACATACCCCGACAGAACAAGCAACTGGATCAAAAAGACCGCACAATAGCACATCACAAATCCATCGAGGGATATCCACTTCAAAAAATAAAGGCTGACGGCAACGATGGTTAGCAAACGCACACCCACATCGTTCATATAGGACGGGATAGTGGATTTGTAGTTCGCGATGCAATACGATGTGAGTACGTTCACGAATGACAAGGAGAAAATCATCGGGAACACGTAAGCGAAATAGGTGTTGAATAGCGGGGATTCGGCAGCATAGCGCCCCTGTATGAAGTCACTGAAAAGCCACAGCAAGATTCCGGATAAGAGATATCCGACAACGGGCACCAGGAGCATATACCCTAAAAAACCGTGGTGACGCTGCGCTTCATTCTTAAACCTGGGGAAAAAGCGTATAGCCGTATTGGTTACACCCATGGGCACGAACGTGGCTACCAGCATGGAGAAGGCATACAACACACGCGTGAGCCCCAGCTCCTCCTTCGTTAAAAATTGAGGCTGAATAATCAGCAAGTTCACAAAACCGATCAGGATACCGGCATAAGTCGATACGGTATTCTTGATTCCCTGACGTTTTACGACTCCCATACATGCAATTTAAACCATCATTCCATCCAGGTTGCATTCCATTGCAGAAGCGTGAAAACAAACCAAAGCCGCTCGAAATCCTGCAGACGTCCATTGAGGTAATCCTCGCGCAACTGCCTGACCGTTTTCGGATCGACGAGATCTTGTCGGTTCAGGGCCTGATCATCCATGACATCCATCAAGAGCCCCTTGAGATCTGCCGACATCCATTGCTTGACAGGAACCCCGAATCCCATTTTAGGGCGCTCCATCAATTCGCGGGGGACTCGGG
>JBJTJB010000444.1:0-1536 GCA_046095245.1 Bacteroidota bacterium
TCAGCGCCCGGGCGGCGAGTCCGTCAAGGAAATCGAAAACCATGGCCGCACCCGTGAGCCACATCGCTCCAACGGGGTCCGCCTGCAGAAGGTCAACAACTGCAAGGCAACCGCAAAGCAAATTCGCCAGGGTGAGTAGGTTGGGAATGTGACGCATCGGGACACGAAGATAAGTGGATTGTCAGCCCACATTTGTTCAAATTTTACACCCGGATGGAAAATCGATGCAGTGTTTAAGCTTACATTTGATATACCTGCACGTGTGTTTTAACGTTCTGAACTCAAGTCTCAGAAACCCCTTCATCCCTTATGTCAAAATCGACACTGTTCGTCTTCCTGGTTCTTCTTTCTTTAACCGCCAATTCCCAAACATTGGCTCCGAAATACAGCAATGAGTTTCTGGCTATCGGAGTCGGAGCCCGGGCACTTGGAATGAGTGGTGCTGTTTCTTCGCTCAGCGATGATGTGACCTCCGGGTACTGGAATCCTGCCGGCTTGACACGCGTCCGTGGGAATCTTCAGGCTGCACTGATGCACAGCGAATATTTCGCCGGAATAGCCAAATACGACTACGGTGCCGTTGCCGCCCCCATTGATGCCACACGGACTGTGGGTATTTCAATGATCCGATTTGCTGTAGATGATATCATCGACTCGACCGATTTGATTGACAAGGATGGTAACATCGATTACGATCGCCTTCGCTCCTTCAGTTCGGCAGATTATGCGTTCGTGCTTTCGTATGCTCAGCGTCTCAAAAAGGAAGGCTTGCGGTTCGGGGTGAATGCAAAGGTCATTCACAGGAAGGTAGGGGAGTTTGCATCGGCCTGGGGTTTTGGTCTCGATGCAGGGTTGCAGTATACACGTAACCGTTGGTCGTATGCCCTTGTCGGAAAGGATATCACTTCCACGTTCAATGCCTGGTCCTACAATACCGAGCGCCTCGAAACCGTGTTTCAGCAAACGGGCAATGCAATTCCCGAGAATGGGCTGGAAGTCACCCTGCCACGGCTTGTTGGCGGCGTATCGCGACTGATGCCGGTGGGTAAGAAATTCAGTGTGCAACCTTCGCTCGACCTCGACATTACATTTGACGGGAAGCGCAATGTGCCTGTGAAGACCGATGTTTTCAGCATTGATCCGAAAATCGGTATGGAGTTGTGTTATGACAACTTGATTTATTTACGCGGAGGTGTCGGGAATATCCAGACTGTAAAGAACATTGATGCGAGTACATCCACAACTGTACAGCCCAATATGGGTCTAGGCATCCGGTTGCGGAACCTGAGTATCGATTATGCCCTGACCAACATCGGTAGTGCCTCAGGGGCATTGTACTCGAATGTGTTTTCACTGCGCCTTGATATTTTCCGTCAGGAAAGACCCGCTGACACAAAGCCTGCAAACTGATATGAAACTACGTCTATTCACGTTCCTTTTTTTGATCTGCTGCGGTAAGCTGTGGGCACAGCCGTACGGAAACGAATGGATTCCGTTTTCCGGTGGTAGTGGCTACTCCGATCAACAGTATATCCG
>JBJTJB010000445.1:0-1792 GCA_046095245.1 Bacteroidota bacterium
GAAACTTCCATTGAAGTCTACATCTTGCGCGTTAACCCCGGGTACTGTGGTAATAAGTGGACTACTTTGCAAAAAGGTGAAGTTGTTGTCGTAGTAATAGGCTTTGTTGGGATCATTATCAATCACCAGGTATTTAACGCCAGGTGTCACCACCAGAATCGTTACAACCGTATCGCGCGTGCAGAAACCCGTTCCACTGCTATTGGGCAGTGTAGCAGTTACCGTGTAAACCCCTGCCGGATACTGCGTTGCCGGGTTGTACGGGGCACCGTTTACCGTGATGACCGCACCCGGCGAAGCCGTAGCAGTAATGGTACCGAAGCAGTTTACCGGGCAACTGACATTGGTGGTGGTTACAGAGAGCGCAATCTGTGCAGGTTGGGTGACCTGGATATTCAGGCTTGTGCTTGATCCACAGGTATCTGTTACAAGGACATTGTACGTGCCTGCAGTCAAATTGCTGATGTCTTGCGTAGTCGCTCCGTTGCTCCAAGTGTAGGAGTACGGCGGAACGCCACCCGTCACCGAAAGGTCGATGCTTCCGTCGCTCAATCCGAAACAACTCACGTTGTTCACAATACTGGTGAGGTCGAGTGCGGTCAGGTTGCAGGCGTTGGGGAGCGGTGTAAAGCCAACTGCGGGACTCGCATCTACTCCGGTAAAAAGGTATGGGTTGCTGGTTACAACGGCTCCCAGTGTGCTGATGATCTGACCGGGTTGAGGTCCGCAGGGATTGTTCCAGTAGTTACAGGTGGCATCAATCGGGGTGGCTGATGTATTCACAAAAAAACCATCGATGAAACAGTCGTTTACATTGAGCGGCGCCAATGCACTGCTTCTGGCCCAGAATGCGCAATGATAATACCCGGGTAAAGCCACCCAACCGTTGGGATTGACTACCATACGGCAATTGGTGACGCTCATGTTGGCGGTCGGATTGTTGGTTCCGACACCGAATCGAACACAATAAGTATCAGCAATTGGTGCCTGGGCAATCACGTCAAAATCACAATTTTCAACCAACAAACTGTCGGCACCATAGTGGTTCACGCCACTTTTCACGTTGGTAAAAACAGAATTAAGCACACGTATGTTTCTGAAACGTGAGTTGATGGCTACATATAGTCCATCGCTGAAACGGCAATTATCAACAAGTACGTCCGAGTTGATTTCGGTGCCGTTCTCATAGTTAATCCCATCCTTCGGAGGGCTTTGCATGAATTGTCCGTTTCCATCAAACACACAATTGCTGAACGTGATTCCGTTGGTATTCCGGATGGAGACCAGGTAAATATTCGGACCAGCAGCTTCAAATCGCAAATCACTCAAGCTCTGGCCATCGTTGTTGTTCAGGTATAGTGAACCCTCGATAATACTGATGGGGTTGTTCAATCCATCCACAGCTCCGGAAAAGCTTAGCCGCTTACCCGTATTGAGTCCCGTGCTGTTGCTGGCATCCTCTGCATACAGGCCTGCGTCAATCACCAGTTGATCCCCATCCGCAGCCTGTGCAATCGCAAACGCGACTGTCGCAAATGGCAAGGCCGCAGTACCTGGGTTCGCATTGTTTCCTATGGCCGTGGTGAATACATCTCCCACGGTTGAGCCGTCGTTAACGAAATAGGTTGTTTGAGCCAGCAAGGGTGTACTCGCTGATAAAAGAAAAAATGAGAGTAGGAATGCGGCCAGTCGCTCAGGGATAAGCACCATGGTTCTGCTTTTCATTTGCACGGTTTGATGACGGAATAGATTCCGCCTTAAGTTCTACCTGCAAGTTATGGGAGATTCTCCG
>JBJTJB010000446.1:0-2476 GCA_046095245.1 Bacteroidota bacterium
GTCCTTCCTTCAAACGTATTCCATTAAACGGATCCGACCGTCCCATGCGTGAAATCGGATTGACATTCGACAAGGCCAACCAAAAAATAATCCTTACCGGATTCCATGTGGACAAAACGTCTTTTTCGGGTGTTGGATTGCTTTACTGCACCACGGGGATAACGGACAGTTCAACCTCAAATATCCAATCGGCTACCATCGATGCAGAAGCACACCGAAAACTCATCGGCAGAAGAAATACAGGCGGGGGACTGGGTATAGAGGAGTATCCCATCCAGCGCATCATCGCACGAAGTGATGGTGGCGCCGTACTCATTGCAGAGGCGATTTATCTGAGCGAATACAGTTTCTACGATTACTTCACCCAAACCTATAACCGGCGGATCGAATACCACTTTGACAACCTCATTCTTTTATCGGTTGATGCGAATGGTAAAACCGACTGGTTGCATGTGATTGAGAAAGACCAGCGCTCCATGGACGATGCGGGCCTGTACTCCTCCTTCATCCCCTACCTCATGCCTGAAGAATTGGTGATTGCATTCGGAAACGGGACAGGAAAGACCGATAATCTCAATTTACTGCGATACGATCCGGACGGAAACGCGATGGCCCTACGCGCCCGAACCGGAGGCGAACAGTTGAGTATTTTGCCCAGGTTCGGCAAACAGGTGGATGGCGGTACACTGATCATGCCGGCTATTTCCAGAAAACGCTTGTTCCTGGCCAAGCTCAGCTTCTAGCCCATTGGAATTCAATTCATTGAAAATCAGCACAAACTTGTGTCTCAAACTCTGATTTTAAGCCGTAGTGCCTATTTTAGCTGTTCTCTATGTCAAAAGTCACCTTCAACAACCGCAATAGTCCCTTCTTTGATGCACTTAAGGCCAGAATTGACGCCTACTTCGAAGAGAACCAGATCAAGCCAACCGGGAACATTGCACTTTATTCGAAAACAGTCGTTCTCCTTTCGGCTGCAGTCCTGATTTACTGCCTGCTTGTATTCGGAAACCTGCCCGTTTGGGCCGCACTGACCGGCTGCGCATTGATGGGACTGGCCTTTGCGAGCATCGGTTTCAATGTGATGCACGATGGGGCCCACGGATCCTATTCCGACAACAAAGTGGTGAATGCCCTGATGTCCTGGTCCCTCAATCTGATGGGAGGATCGAGTTACATGTGGAAGATCAAACACAACCACGTACACCACTCATTCACCAATATTGATGGCATCGATGACGATATCGACATCCGTCCGTTCATGCGTGTGAACGAACACCAGGAGCGTTACTGGTTTCACCGCTTCCAGCATGTGTATTGGGTATTGCTGTATGGCGCTTCCTATGCTATGTGGATATACTGGATGGACTTCCATAAGTACTTCACCAACCGGATCGGGCCTACGCCTATCCGTAAGATGAAACCGCGTGAACACGTCGGATTCTGGTTTTCGAAACTGCTTTACCTTTCCCTATTCATCGTATTACCGGTATTCTTCAAAGGATGGTTGGCCACTTTGGTAGGTTATTCCGTGATCCTGTTTGTTACGGGACTGACCATTGCTGTTGTATTTCAGTTGGCTCACGTAGTTGAGGACACGGTATTCCCGATGCCAAACTCGGACACCAACAAGATTGAACAGGAATGGGCCCTGCACCAGGTTCGAACCACCGCCAATTTTGCTACACGCAATCGCATCGTTAGCTGGTTCATGGGAGGATTGAACTTTCAGGTCGAGCATCACCTCTTCCCTAAAATCAGCCACATCCACTATCCGGCCATCAGTAAACTGGTTCGTGAAACCTGTCAGGAATTCAACATCCGCTACATTGAGTACCCGTCGGTACTGTCAGCGATTGCAGCGCACGTACGTCACCTGAAAGAACTCGGCCGGCCTCAAATGGCATAAGGACGGATCGCCTCAGTTTTCCCGGGCCATTAAAAAGTCGGCCAGTTGCCGGAGCGGTATCTTTTTTTCCGCGGGGAGATCGACTGCATTCAAATCCTGAAGTGCCTTGCCGTACAACTGGTCCATTTTGGTTAACGCAAGCTCGCGCACACCAAGAACGTTGTAAAGCTGCGTTACGGCCTGCACCTTCTCCAAGGAATCGTAGCTACCCTCCTCCACGTTAAGCCAATGACCAAGTGAAGAGGCTTCAGGTCCGCTGGCGGTTGACAGGGCTGTGAGGAGTAAAAAGGTCTTTTTATTGGCCAGGATATCACCACCTGCCTGCTTACCGAATTTGGCCTGGTCGGCGTATACATCTAAAATATCATCCTGTAGTTGAAAGGCAATGCCCAGGTTTACTCCGAAATCATAGAGGTGCTTTACGGAATCGGAAGATGCTCCGGACAGGGTTGCTCCGATGGCCAGGCTGGCACCAAGCAGCACAGCTGTTTTCAGCCGAATCATATCCAGATAACGGTCAATGCTGACCTCCTCTTCGCTTTGAAAATCCATGTCGTACTGCTGACC
>JBJTJB010000447.1:0-4233 GCA_046095245.1 Bacteroidota bacterium
GATGTGATCAGGTTTTTTCCTGATCTTTCCCAAAAACAAGTTGTTCGTTGGTGCTACCTGTCAGCGTGGCTGATAAACCCGCAGACGTTGGTTTGTATTCGACCCGGCAATGCGGAAGAGGAGGACTCCCTCGGGGACCGACGCATCAAGCTCCTTGCGGTTGCTTCCGAAGAATCCATCCACATTCCAAACGCCCAGCAGTTGACCATTTGTTCCGAAGGCTTCAATTCGTGTGGGCGAGGCCTGATCTTGGTTCCAGCTGAGGATCCAGGTTCCGTTGCGGTACAGTGCCTGCAGCTCACCAGTGGACGATACAGGCCCCATGGAGGTGGTTACCGGAGCCGATCCGCACAAGGCAGGCTGCGTTCCGCTCAGGTAGCGTACCGATGCCGGCGTGAGGTTGGCCTGTGCTGTGTAAGGAATACCCATCGATGGCCAGGGCAATGAGCCGGTCCAGAATGCGGGAGTCGACGAAAGGTATAAAGAGGAGTCGCTGAGGCTTCCGGTTCCGGCGGGTGTAATGCTGCCTTGCACCCGGTTCCCATATTGGAAATGGTTGCTTCCGTTGAGCGAATACATGCCCTGGAATACGGCAGTGCTGGTGATATCGTTGCCTACAAGGGTCTGCTGATTGCTTTGGACGCTGCCGGAGCTGATGGTTAAACCGTACAACTCGATGCGGTTACGGAACACGGTGTTGTAGGGGCCGTTGGGGCCCCAGGCCTGGTCGATGGCGGCGTTCTTGCAGTTGTTCCCCTCAAACAGGTTGGCGAAAGGGTAGTGGCCGTGCACCGAAATATCACCTCCGAAATCGGTCGGGAATTCGCTGCGGAAAGGCTGTAGGGAGTGGTTGTATCCGAATACATTGCCGTTGGCGCCCTGTTTCACCATCATGGCATGACGCAATTTCCGGAACACGTTGTTCTCTACACGGCACAATACGCTGTGTACTCCCAGGGTGACTCCATAGCCACGGGTCGACGAGCCATCGTAGAGGTAGGATTCGTGAAAGTAATTGCCGCTGATGTCGATGTGGCTGCTGATTTCAGCAATGACGTGTGAGCAGATGCTCTTGTAACTTTCCACCCCGCGGATGTAGCAGTCGCTGGCGATGTAATAAGACACGCCGAAGTTGACGCTCGCCGTGGTGCTGTCGGTACGGGTCATGCGGAAGCATTCCAAACCGGAATTGCGGACCGGGAAAATTTTGCGGATCTCGGGATTGAGCGATGCGGAGAAGTCCAGCCGAATCCCTTCGCTGAGGTACACGGAGTCGGCGGAACTGGAATCGACCCGCGATACATGTCCGACCGAGTACGTGGCCCAAGTTGCGGGGTTGGTATCCCAGCTGCCGTTCTGTTGGCGAATTTCTACGTAATCGCCGGGTTGAAAAAAGGCAGACGCTCCTTGCAGCGCAAAGACCGATGATCCCCGCGTGAACGGTCCGTTCAATCCCCACCAGGTGGATGAGCCCGTCCCATAGAAATTGAAGTTGTTGTTTACTGCACCGCTAAGGTTGAACACGAAGCGGGTCGAATCGGCTCCTGCACCACGGATGATGCAATTGGAGGGCATGTTCACCGCTGCGCTGAACTGGTAATTGCCGGCGGGGAATTTGAGGATTGCTCCACCCGCCGGGAGACTGGCCAGCGCCGCATTCAGGGCCGTGTTTTCGGGTAAGCCGTCGTCGGGTATGACGCCAAGCGTGGTCACATCAATTTCGGTTGTGGGTGCTGCAAAGGCCGGACTCAGCCCCGAGCGGCTCCAGTCAAAACGAAGTGAGTCGGGTACCTGGGCTTCAGCCAGTACCACAATTACGGTAAGAAGCAGAGTGGAAAGTAAACGCATGCTCAAATGTAAAAACGGACAAGTCAATTTTCCGGATCGGCCTATTTGCTTTTTCAGCGGAATATGAACAGGTTTATGGTTCGGTTGAAGGGCCTTAGATTGTAGTATTCGGTTTAATTTAGGGCCTATGATACGAAACAGCTCCCTTGGTATTTTATGCGTAATGGCGTGTTTTCTCTTCGCGTATAAGCCGATTGCCGCCCAGGACACCTTCTCCATCGTAGCGGTCGATACGGTTACAGGGGAGGTGGGCAGCGCCGGAGCTTCCTGTGTGGACCTGATCTTGTTTTTTCCGACCTATGCAACCGATTTTTTGGGTGACCTGATTCCCGGTGTAGGAGCCATCAATACGCAGGCGAGTTACAACACCACCAACCAGAGCAATGCCCGCGCACGCATGCTGGCAGGCGACACCCCGCAACAGATCATTTCCTGGCTGCAGGCCAACGATGCGCAGGGCAACGGAGGCAGTAACCGGCAGTACGGGATTGCGGCCCTCAACACCGGCTCTGCTCTTGCGGCAGGTTTCACCGGCAGCAATACGCTGAGTTACAAGAACCACCTTGCAGGACCCACTTACTGCATCCAGGGCAATATCCTGTTGGGGCAATCGGTGCTCGACTCCATGGAAGCACGCTTTCATGCTGCACAAGGCGATTTGTCCTGCAAGTTGATGGCGGCCCTGCAAGGCGCCAATGTGGTGGGCGCCGATACGCGCTGCGCCTCCAACGGAAGCTCATCGCTCTTCGCCTTTTTGAAGGTGGCCCAGCCGGGCGACTCCATCGGGCAGCCCTCTTTCCTCATTTCGGTGAAGACCCCGGGTGGTGCCGGCATCGAGCCCATCGATTCCCTGCAGATCCTGTTCGATGCACAAAAATCCTGCACAACCACCGGCATGAACACCCTTGAGTCTGCTACCTGGAACGTATATCCGAATCCCGCCGGCGATTACGTGATTGTTGCAGGCAATGCCTCCGGATTTGTACGGGCATCCTATCGTGTGTTGGACACAGAAGGACGCTTGGTGTTGGAGGGGCTGCTGCACAGCGATACCAATCGCATCGACCTAAGCACACTCAAGCCCGGGGTGTACACCCTTCAGTTGCCGGGCGGTGGGCAGCAAAAGGTCGTTCGTCAGGCCTTTTGAACCCGACAGGAAGACTCATCAAAAAATTAACATCAGATTAAGACATTCATTATTAGTATATTAAGTCTGAATCGTGAGCCAGTATCGGTACTGTGTAATACATAGTTCTATGTTTTGGCTAAGTTTGCTGCGTTCGATCAAGTCTTAATTTCACCCCACAACCACAAGGACACAACCACACACCATGAAAACCTTCCTTTTTTGCATGCTTGGCCTCATCGCAAGTTCAACCCTGCAGGCGCAGCAAGTCGACGAAATCATCAAGAGCTATTACGAAACCATCGGAGGCAAGAAGTGGGATGCCGTTAACGGTATCCGCATGACCGCCAATGTGGACCAGGGCGGAATGAAGATTCCGGTGGAAGTGGTGTCGCTGCGCGATGGCCGCAGTTATACGCAAATCACCCTGATGGGCAATACCATGACCATGGCCGCTTTTGACGGTAAAACCAGCTGGACCACCAATTACATGACCATGCAAGCCGAGGAGAGTCCGGCCGATGATTCGGAAAACGCGCGCCGTTTTGCCAAGGAGTTTCCCAATGGCCTGGTGAATTACAAGACCTACGGCTATACGGCAACGTTAATCGGCTCGGAGAAAGTCGACGGGTCGGATTGCCACAAAATCAAATTGGAGAAGAAGACCACGCTGGTAGAAGGCAAGGAGGTTCCCAACATCGAGTACTACTACATCGATAAGGAAAGCAATGTGCCGGTCATGACCGAGTCCGAGATCAATACCGGTGAGATGAAGGGCAAGATCGCACAAACCAAATTCAGCGATTACCAGGAAGTGAATGGCGTGATGATCGCCTTCTCCAATACATCCGGAATCAAGGATGGTGGCTCGCAGGCCATGCAATTCGAAAAAGTGGAAGTCAATCCCCAGGTTGACGATACCAAATTCACCTTCCCCAAAAAATAAGTTCCATGAAGAAGCTGTTGTTTGCCGCTGTACTGTCGGCACTGAGTCCCGTTGCTTACTCCCAGGATGCCCCCCTCAAGGCGGGCGATTATTTCGGCGACTTGAAAGCCCGTCACCTGGGTCCGGCCCTGATGAGCGGCCGTGTGTCCGACATTGAACAGCATCCCGCCAATCCGAATGTCGTACTCATCGGCAGTGCAGGTGGTGGAGTCTGGAAGTCGCAGGACGGCGGAGTGCGCTTCACGTCCATCTTTGACGGGCAGTGTCAGTCCATCGGCGTTGTGTCCATTGACCCCAACGACCCCGACAATAC
>JBJTJB010000448.1:0-2800 GCA_046095245.1 Bacteroidota bacterium
GCTTCGTCAACTGCGATGTGCTCCTTCACCGTATCCACGATGAACAAGGCAGCAGGCAGGCGGTTGAGGTCGGCGATGGAGCCCAGAAGTTTTTCCATCTTGGATTTCTGACGGGACATCATGAGACGCTCTTTCTTGGAAAGGTTCTCTGCAGTTCCATCACCAAGCATCTTATCGAGCGAGGTCATCTTCTTCACCGACTTACGCTGCGTAGCGAAATTGGTGAGCATACCACCGGGCCAGCGCTCGGTGATGTAAGGCATGTTGACCGAACGGGCCGCTGATGCCACGATTTCCTTCGCCTGCTTCTTGGTTGCAACAAACAGGATTTTCTTGCCCGACTTGGCGATCTGCTTCACGGCCGCAGCCGCTTCTTCGAGTTTCGCGTGGGTCTTGTTGAGGTCAATGATGTGAATGCCATTGCGCTCCATGAAGATGTACGGAGCCATCTTCGGGTTCCACTTGCGCTTGAGGTGTCCGAAATGGACGCCGGCACCGAGAAGTTCTTCTTGCGTTACGTTGATCATTACGCTGTATGTATTGAGATAAGGTGTGGAATTAACGTTTACTGAACTGGAAGCGACGACGGGCCTTGCGCTGACCGAACTTCTTACGTTCTACCATGCGTGGGTCGCGGGTGAGCAGACCGTTCGACTTGAGTACCGGGCGGTGTTCTGCGTTGATTTTGCACAAGGCACGGGCAACCGCCATACGGATAGCCTCAGCCTGACCATTGTAACCTCCGCCGAACACATTTACGGTCACGTCGTAGTGATCGCGGGTGTTGGAGAGTTCAAAGGCCTGCTGAACCAGGTTCTGCAGCGGAAGCGTAGGGAAATACGCTTTGTAGTCCTTGTTGTTGATGGTGATGGTTCCGTTACCCGGCTGTACATAAACGCGGGCGACGGCGGTCTTACGGCGACCAATGGTATGGGTGATTTCCATGATGGGCTATCAGTACTTGAGGGTTACGGCTTTGGGCTGCTGTGCGGCATGGGGATGCTCGGCGCCGGCATAGATGTGCAGGTTGCCCTTGATGGCACGTCCCAAACGATTCTTGGGCAACATACCGGTGATGGCTTTTTCAACCACCATGGTAGGCTTCTGCTGGATCAGTTTGGCAGGCGTTACGAAACGCTGCCCACCGGGATATCCGGTATGCGATACGTATTCGCGCTCGGTCCACTTACGGCCGGTAAGGCGGATCTTGTCCGCGTTGATGATGATGACGTTGTCGCCGCAATCGACGTGCGGGGTGAAGTTGGCCTTGTGCTTGCCGCGGAGCATCATGGCCGCCTGCGAGGCGAAACGGCCCAGCACCTGGTCCTTCGCATCGAGCACAACCCACTCCTTGGTGACGGTCTTGGCATTGGCCGATACGGTCTTGTAACTTAAGGTATCCATGTCAGGAATTCAGCTGATTTTTCAATAGGGACGGCAAAAGTAGGAAAAAAAGCCTGAATTACAAGCCCGGACGGAGATTTTTAATAAACAGGCAATCTACTTCAAATCAAGTACTTAGAAAGAAAAACGGCTGTTCTATTTTTTGGAAATGTTTGTATTTTGGAAAAAACGGGGGGCTTGGCGGCAGATGGGGTTATGAACAGCCCTATACGGGTCCGGGCGCTAAGGTTCGTCAGGACGAGTTCCGAGAGCCAGTACGGATAGTCCAAGCCGCTGAAAAGTGATGCGATCAAGGAATTTGGCCAGGGGCACGAGTTTATCGTAGGCATTCATCTGTCCCTTGCGAAGTTCCCGCTCCCGCAAAATCCAGCCGCCGGTCATCCAGGCTGGAATGCCCAGGGCATTGAAGTACCAGGTCCGCTCCACGCGGAATCCGGCCTGGACAAGCGTTCCACGAAGACTACGGGCTGTGTAGCGCCTGAAGTGGTATAGACCGGCATCGATGCGGTTATACAGCCAGGGCCCGGCCGGAACCAGAATCAGCACCCGACCGCCGGGTTTGAGCAGCCAATGCATGTTACGCAGGGCCAACGCATGGTCTTGGATGTGTTCCACCACATTGAGGGCAAAAATGCTGTCGAAGCTACCGGCATGACTGCTGAATCGTGATTTGAAATCGGGATCGACCAGATCCATATGAAGGACCGCGGCTGACGGAAACTTCTGTTGCAGAGCCTGGCAATACGGCTGACGGATATCGCTGAGGGTTATGTGCGCTCCCCGTTGCAGGAAAAAAGCAGATATGTTGCCGATTCCGCTTCCGACCTCCAAAATAATGCCGTGCAGGTGCGGCATGACCGCATCGGCCATCCAGCGGTTGAACTGACCTGCTTCCTGCACCGCTTCGAGGGTGTTCAGTCCTTCAGTATCGTTCTCTTTAAATGTAAATTCCGGCACGCTGCAAGTTTACTGAAGAATCCGTACCTTTCGAAAAACATTACCGCACCATGAACAGGCGCCTGTTTCGTTGGATATTCACTTTTTCGGCCATCTTTTCCGCTTGCTCCACGGACGACGCGCCCATGCCCGACACAAACAATCCGCCCGTATCGGTTGATTTCCGCGATGTATTGATTGGAAATTATTCCGGCACCAAAAACAATTACTACTGGTCGATGAATCCTGCGAATATCTACGATACGACGTATGCCTGGTCCTTTACCATCGCAAAGGATACGGCCGACAGCAGCATCATTGCCGATGGGGTGGTCTTCAAACTGGATTCCACCCTTTCTTTTCACGAGATGACAAATCCCGGTCAAATCAAGAAATTTGATTTCAGCAACGACTCTGCAATAATGTTCTTCCGGTCGGGAGGATTGGGAGGGTTCAGTTC
>JBJTJB010000449.1:0-9403 GCA_046095245.1 Bacteroidota bacterium
GCTGTAGACTGGAAAACACACCTCAGCGTAGTATATCACCTCAGCTCCACCGAACACCGGCATACACTGGTTTTGAAAGTCAAACTGGACCGCAACGAACCCATCATCGCCTCTGTATCGGATTTGTGGCGTACCGCTGAATTCCACGAGCGCGAAGCTTACGACCTGATGGGTATCCTTTTCACCGGACATCCCGACCTCCGTCGCCTTTTTTTGACTCCGGAATACGTAGGATATCCTTTACGCAAGGATTTCGAGGACCCTGTAAACATGATCAAACTCTGAGCGCATGCTGGAAGAAATCGGGATGAACGATCGGGGTGAAATGGTCATCAATGTGGGGCCTCAGCATCCGTCAACGCACGGTGTACTCCATCTTGTGATCACACTCAACGGCGAAACGGTGCGGAAAGTGGAACCCCACCTGGGGTATATCCACCGCTCCATCGAGAAGATGTGTGAGAGCCTCAGCTACCGGCAGTTCATTTACGTGACCAGCAGGATGGATTACCTGAGCTCCCACATCAACAACCACGCCTGCGCCTTGTGCGTGGAGAAGGGGTTGCAGGTGGAAATCCCGGAGCGCGCAAAGGTGATTCGGGTGCTGCTTGACGAATTGACGCGCCTGGCCTCACACCAATTGTGGTGGGGAGCACTGGCAATGGATCTCGGCGCCTTTACACCGTTCTTTTATGCCTTCCGCGAACGCGAGATGATCAACGAGATCATGGAAGACACCTGTGGAGCACGGCTTACGATGAATTACATCGTGCCCGGCGGACTCATGATGGATATCCATCCGGAATTCCGCAGCAAGGTGAAAGCGTTCCTGCAGGCGTTCCGCAGCAAGATCCATGAATACGATGAGCTGGTTACCGGCAACATCATTTTCCAGAACCGCACCAAGGGTGTTGGTGTGCTAAGCCGTGAGGATGCCATTTCCTACGGGTGCACCGGACCTACAGGTCGCGGTAGCGGAGTGAGCTGCGACATCCGCAAGTTGTATCCTTACGAAATCTACGACAGACTCCAGTTCGATGAAGTGCTCGAAACCGGCGGCGATGCCTGGTCGCGCTACAAGGTGCGTATCGGAGAGATGGTGCAAAGCATGAACATCATTGAACAATTGATTGACAACATTCCCGAGGGTGATTTCCAGGCCAAGACAAAGGCCGTGCTGAAACTTCCCAAGGGCGACTTCTATACACGCGTCTAGACCGCACGGGGCGAGCTCGGCGTGTACATCATCAGCGAAGGCGGAACCACTCCTTACCGGATCAAATTCCGTTCGCCCGGCTTCTCGAACCTGAGTGCCCTGGATCACATGGCCAGGGGCGGGAAAATCGGCGACCTCATGGCTACCATGGGAACCCTCGACCTGGTGATACCGGATATAGACCGTTGATCGGTTGTGTGTTGTGACCCCGAACCTCCTGCAGCCGTTGGTTGCCGGAATCCTCTTTTGAATGAATACGATGAGCCTCGAACAACTCACCTTATCCCTGCAGCAGTGGCTGACTGCCACCTTGGGTAGTCCCTGGGATTACATCGCCCAGTGCGTTCTAGTCGGGCTAAGTGCAATCACACTTTTCGCCTTGTTGGGATTGCTGCTGGTTTATATGGAACGCAAAGTGGCGGCATTCATGCAGATCCGACTAGGACCCAACCGCGTGGGACCCAAGGGTGTTTTCCAGACCACGGCCGACACCCTCAAGCTTGTGATGAAGGAGGGACTCACACCCGACGGAGCAGACAAGTTCCTGTTCAATCTGGCGCCGTTCATTGTGATGATTGCTGCCATGTTGCTGCTTGCACCCATTGCATTTGCACGCAATTTTCAAATCTGGGACCTCAACATCGGCATCCTTTACGTTACGGCCATTTCGTCGGTGGCTGTAATCGGCATCCTGATGGCTGGCTGGGCAAGCAACAACAAATACTCCCTGCTGGGTGCCATGCGAAGTGCAGCGCAGATTGTGAGCTACGAACTTTCTGCCGGACTATCCATTCTGGCCATTGTGGTACTGGCCGGTGACTTGCGTATCAGTGCCATCATCGAATCGCAAAGCGATGGCTGGTGGATCCTCAAAGGACATATACCTGCAGCGATCGCATTCGTCATTTTCCTGATTGCCGTCACCGCGGAAACCAACCGGGCACCGTTCGATCTGGCAGAAGCCGAATCGGAACTGACAGCGGGATTCCACACCGAATACTCCGGCATGCGCTTCGCGCTGTTCTTCCTGGCCGAGTACATCAACATCTTCATTGGTTGTGCCATCGGCGCCACCCTGTTCTTCGGCGGATGGATGCCATTTCACCTGCCCGGATTTGAGGGCTTCAACCAAATGATGGATTGGATTCCGTCATCGGTTTGGTTCACGGTTAAAACCATGGGCTTGATTTTCCTCATCATGTGGTTCCGCTGGACCTTCCCCCGCCTCCGGGTCGATCAACTGCTTAATCTGGAATGGAAATACCTGCTTCCCATCAGCATGGTCAATCTGCTGCTCTGCACGCTGATTGCCATCATGGGCTGGCACCTGTAACAACGACCTACCATGTTCATCAAGGATTATTTCCGCGACATATACAACGCCATCCGCTCCCTGCTGAGCGGCATGCGTCTTACAGGGTATTACTTCACCCACCAGAAAGAAATCATCACCGAGCAATACCCGGAAGTGAAACCGGCTTTGTCCGAACGGTTCAAGGGAGAGGTGGTTATGCCACACAACGACAGCAATGAGCACCGTTGCACGGGTTGCCAGGCCTGCGAGCTTGCTTGCCCAAATGGCACCATCAAGATCGTGACTAAATCGGAGGTGAATGCCGAGGGGAAAAAGAAGAAAGCGATTGATACGTTCGTGTACAGGCTCGAATTGTGTACCATGTGCAACCTGTGCGTCGAAGCCTGCCCCTCCGATGCGATCAAAATGTCGAACGCCTTCGAGCACAGTGTATACGACCGCCGCCAGTTAACCAAAGTGTTAAACCGACCCGGTTCTAAAATCATGGAGGGAGTAGAATGATGGAACCTTCACTCATCGCTTTTTACGCCCTTGCAGCCTTTATCCTGATGACGGGACTCATGACCGTCATCTCCACCCGCCTGTTCCGATCGGCCATTTACCTGCTCTTCTCCCTGATCGGTATTGCCGGGCTGTACTTCCTGCTCGAAGTCGAATTCGCCGCTGCGGTGCAAATCATCGTGTACGTAGGCGGCATTGTAGTACTGATCATCTTCTCCATTTTCCTGACCAACCAGGGAGGAGCCTCCATGCCCTTCCCGCACATCATCCGGACGAACATCGGTGGTACAGCGGCAATGGCGGGAGCAGCCATGATCATCGCCCTGATTGCTGCACACGAATGGTATTCATTCCCGATCCCCTTCGATACCAGCATGGCCCGCATCGGACATATGCTTGTTGGCACCGGCGAAGGAAGCCTTGTGCTGCCCTTCGAGCTGGTCAGTGTATTGCTACTCGCTGCCATGATCGGTTGTATTGTCATAGCCATGAAATCCAGACACCAAGAAAAATGACTGCGATTCCACTGACCCATATCCTCATCTTGAGCACCCTGCTGTTTTTCATCGGTGTGTTCGGTTTCCTGACCCGACGCAACCTGATTGCCATGCTGATGGGACTGGAACTGATGCTCAATAGCGTAAACATCAACTTCATTGCCTTCAACAAATACCTGTATCCGGAGCAGATTGAGGGTGTGGGCTTCACGGTTTTCATTGTGGCAATCGCCGCCGCTGAAGCCGCCGTGGCCATTGCCATCATCATCAATCTGTTCCGCAACACACATCATATCGATGCCGAGCAGGCCGACTCCCTCAAGTACTAACGCTGACGCATTTCCGCCATGCCATCCCTGAACAACCTGCTGCTCATCCTGTTACTGCCCTTTTGCAGTTTCCTGCTCTTGGGTCTGGCAGGTCGCAAGCGCCTTTCCTCGCTGGCCGGAATCCTGGGCACCACATCGCTGTTCATTTCCGCTTTGCTGTCCGTTCACTCGGCCTGGACATACTTCAGCAGCACGTCCTCCTACACCCCTGAAATTGCCTGGAGTATGAACTGGCTTCAGTTCAGCGAAAGCCTCTCCATTGATATGGGGGTATTGGTAGATCCCATTTCCATGATGATGCTGGTGGTGGTCACGGTGGTCTCCTTCATGGTGCACCTGTACAGCCTGGGCTACATGAAAGGCGACGAACGGTTCACCACCTACTACGCCTATCTGTCCCTCTTCACCTTTTCGATGTTGGGACTGGTCGTGTCGGTGAATCTGTTCCAGATGTATATGTTCTGGGAACTTGTGGGTGTTTCCTCCTTTCTGCTGATTGGCTTTTATTATGACAAACCCAGTGCTGTGTCGGCCTCCAAGAAAGCCTTCATCGTTACACGCTTTGCCGACCTCGGATTCCTGATTGGCATCCTTATTTTGGGGCATGGAGCAGAAACCCTTGACTTCAATACGCTCGTCGCCCGGCTTACCGATTCGTCATCACCCTGGCTGGGTGCGTTGAGTGCAAGCAGTTTTTTGGGTGCGAGTGCACTGACTTGGGGATTGTTGCTGGTGTTCATGGGTGGTGCAGGGAAGAGTGCCATGTTCCCGCTTCACATCTGGCTTCCCGATGCCATGGAAGGTCCAACCCCTGTATCTGCCCTCATCCACGCGGCCACCATGGTGGTTGCCGGAGTCTACCTGGTTGCGCGACTGTTTCCTGTTTTTGCAATCGCCTGCCCGGTTGCTCTTGATGTTGTTTTGTGGACTGGAATCATTTCATCGGTCTTTGCTGCACTTATTGCCTGTGCGCAAACCGATATCAAGCGCGTTCTCGCCTACTCCACCATGTCGCAAATCGGTTACATGATGTTTGCATTGGGGCTAAGCGGCTACGGCGGCGAGGCGGGCCTTGGTTACACGGCCAGTCTGTTCCATTTGTTTACCCACGCCTTCTTCAAAGCCTTGCTGTTCCTGGGAGCCGGAGCGGTGATCCACATGGTACACAGCAACGAAATCAAGGACATGGGAGGATTGCGTAAACGCATGCCCGTTACCCACCTTGCCTTCCTTATCGGTTGCCTTGCCATATCCGGCATACCACCCTTTGCCGGGTTTTTCAGCAAGGAAGAAATCCTGACGGCTGCCTATGCAGTCAATCCCGTCATATATTGGATCGCCCTCATCACGGCCGGATTCACGGCTTTTTACATGTTCCGTTTGTACTACCTCATTTTCTGGTCGAGCGATGCCGAAGCTTCAGACGCCCACCACGGTGACGGTCACCACGGCGAAGGCACGTTCAGCATGAAGCTCCCCCTGCTGCTTCTTAGTGCAGGAGCACTTGTTGCGGGCTTTGTACCCTTCGGTAATTATGTGTCCAGTGATGGCAGCCCCCTGCACATCGACTTTCATATTACAGCGGCCATACTCCCTGTCCTGATCGCACTGACCGGCATCGGGATCGCCACTTATTTCTACAAGACCCAGAGTTCAAAACCTGCACAACTGATGCAATCCATGAAGGTTTTGTACATGACACTTTACCACAAATTCTTCATCGACGAGATCTACCTCTTCATCACCAAGCACATCATCTTCCCGCTGATCGGAAGGCCTGCTGCCTGGATTGACAAGTTCGTCATTGATGGAACGGTCATCGCCATCGGCCGCACCACGGACAGGATTGCCGAAACCGTACGCGTTCTGCAAACCGGTCGGGTGCAGGACTACGCCCTCTTCTTTATCGCATCATTCATCACATTGGCTTTGTTCGCCATCTACTTCTTTCACTGATCCGACGACCCCATGAACCTGCATCTGCTTGTCGCACTTCCTGTCGTCACAGCCTTGTTCCTGCTTTTGCTCAGGGATCTAAGGCAGATTCGCCTCATCGCCCTCATCGGATCCGTTGTGCAGCTGGGGGCGTGTTGCCTGTTACTGGATGCTTACCTTGATGTTCGAGCAGCCGGCATCACCGATCTAATCCTGTTCAAAAGCAGTGCAACCTGGTTCCCCAGCCTAGGCATTGCCTTCACAACGGGGATAGACGGGATTGCACTGGCCATGATCCTGCTGTCGGCGCTTGTAGTGCTGGCCGGTGTATTGGTGAGCTGGAACATGGAACATATGCCGCGCGAATACTTCTTCCTGTTGATGCTCCTGAGTGCTGGTGCGTACGGGTTTTTCATTTCTCTCGATTTATTCACCATGTTCTTCTTCCTCGAACTTGCGGTGATTCCGAAATTCCTCCTGATTGGTGTATGGGGTAGTGGACGTAAAGATGTCAGTGCCCTCAAGCTTGCGTTGATGCTCATGGCCGGATCGGCACTGGTTTTTGTTGGCATGCTTGGACTCTACTTCAATTCTGCCGACAACTTTGGTGCCCACACCTTCGATTTCGAAACCCTGTCGATGCAGTCCATGAGCTTGAACCAGCAGTTGATATTCTTCCCGCTCCTGTTCATCGGCTTCGGAATCTTCGGTGCGTTACTCCCCTTCCACACCTGGGTTCCCGACGGTCACAGTTCGGCACCCACCGCCGCCTCGATGTTTCTGGCGGGTATTTCCATGAAACTTGGTGGATACGGTTGCCTGCGTGTTGCAGCCTACCTCTTGCCGGAAGCAGCCAATTATTATGCTCCGGTCATCATTGCACTTGCAGCGATTGCAGTCCTGTACGGCTCCTTCGCCACCCTTATGCAAACCGACCTCAAGTACATCAATGCCTATTCTTCCGTTAGCCATTGCGGATTCGTACTGCTCGGTATCGGCATGTTAAACCAAACCGCCATCACCGGTGCGGTCCTGCAGATGGTATCACACGGTTTGATGACGGCCCTGTTCTTTGCCGCCATCGGCATGTTGTATCAGCGCACCCATACCCGAATGATTTCCCAGCTTGGCGGACTACTCCGGTTCATGCCCTTCATCAGTACGGTCTTTGTGATTTCAGGTCTTTGTTCCCTGGGCCTTCCCGGTCTCAGCGGATTTGTTGCAGAAATGACCGTCTTCATGGGGGCTTGGGAAAAGCACGATACCCTTTCGCGCATAGCCACTGTTGCTTCCTGTGCTTCGATAGTCGTGACAGCCGTATACATCCTGAGAGCCTCCGGTAAGGCTATCTTCGGTCCGGTTGTAGATGCGCACCACGGAGAAGCGGGAGACGCCCAATGGAACGAGAAACTGGCCGCAGCAGTGCTGATGGCCGGCATCCTGATTATCGGCATCACGCCCTTCCTGCTCACCCAGCTCATCCAACCGGACATCGAGCATATCATGTTCAACATCGGGCGCGACCTTGCTTACTAATACCAATACCATGACCGATTTCCTGCAACTCCTGCACCACGAACTCCTGCTCAGTCTGGTCATCGTAAGCATGCTGATCCTGAAGCTTGCCGATCGGGGTAGAAGCGGTTCAGCGTGGAGCAATCTGCTCAATGTACTGCTGCTGATCAACTTCGCCGGGGGACTGCTGGTGGAAGCGGAAGGAACCCTGTTTGACGGAATGTTCCGCAGCAACGCTCTGCTCCACTTCGAGAAAAACATCTTGAGTCTGGGGTTATTGCTGGTAGGCCTTCTTGCAACACCTTATTTGCGGAACCACAAGCACAGCGCGGAATTCTACATACTGATTGCCTCCACGCTCTTGGGCATGTTCTTCATGCTTTCGGCGGGACATATGCTGCTGTTTTATGTTGGGCTGGAATTGGCCACCATTCCCCTGGCTGCCCTGGCTGCCTTTAATCTTAACAAGGCAGAATCATCGGAAGCCGGTGCCAAACTCATCCTCAGCTCTGCCTTCAGTTCTGCCTTTCTGTTGCTGGGTGTTTCATTCGTGTACGGAACCTGCGGATCCCTACAGTTCGAACAGATTGCCTTGACGGTGAGCGGAAGTCCACTGCAGCTGGTGGCGTTCACGCTCGTGTTCGCGGGATTCGCCTTTAAACTCTCCATCGTCCCCTTTCACTTCTGGACCGCCGACGTTTATCAGGGTGCCCCGATCCCGGTTGCAGCTTACCTCAGCGTAATCTCGAAAGCCGCAGTGACACTTGTCTTCATGAGTGTCCTTTACTCCGTGTTCGGTGCGCTGCAATCAACCTGGACACCGTATCTGTTCATGACCGCATTGCTTACCATCATTACCGGTAACCTTTTTGCCATGCGGCAAGACAACATCAAACGCTTCCTGGCTTTCTCGTCGATTGCCCAGGTCGGTTTCATCCTGACGGGGATTTTAGGAGCGAATACGGACAGTGAAGGAATCGTACTCTACTTTCTGTTGATCTATCTTTTCTCGAATCTGGCTGCTTTCGGTGTTGCGGGATTGATTTCTGCGGCGACTGGAAAGGAATCCATCCTGGATTACCGGGGTCTGCACGCCTCCAACCCGCGCCTGGCCTGGACACTCACCATTGCCCTGTTTTCACTCGCCGGTGTACCCCCGACTGCAGGCTTCTTCGGCAAACTGTTCCTCCTGACTTCAGGAGCCAGCCTTGGGAATTATTTCTTCATCGGAATCGCAGCGCTCAACATGGTTGTTTCGATGTACTACTACCTGCGGATCGTAAAAGCCATGTTCATGGAATCGACAGCCCAGCCATTGGTTAAAATACCGACCGGAGTAGGGCCCGCCATTGCACTTGCACTGTGCATTGCCGGTATTCTGGTGTCCGGACTGAGCGGTTCGTTTTACGAACACATCCACCTGCTTACCCTCAGCTACTGACCTCCACGATGGCACTGAACAAGAACCATGAATTTGAAGAGCTCGACGGCGTAAAATGCTGCATCGTTGAACGCAGCATCGGCCAGGAAAGGGCTCAGTTTCTCCGTACACTGCTTGAAGGGAACGGATACACCGTTGTCACCGTGACCCTCGCACCGAAAACTCCGGAAGCCGAAGGTGCTGAAGCACCGGTACTTTATACACTCGGTGTGACCGACATGACATTCAACGCCGTAAACGCTGTTTTCGGCCGCTTTTTGCGCACCCGGGAAGGCAAGGTTGTCACCTTGGCCTACTGGCAGCAAAAAGACAGTGAGGCGGAGGATATCCCCTACTTTGATTTCGGTCAGCCGGATCAGGCAAGCAACACCCTCAGGTAAAAGCGGGGGTCGCTTAATTTTCCGCGCAAGTCGATGTCCTCAAACATGCATGAAATCGTATCGCGCAACTCCTGCGATCGTGTGGCTTTATTGACAACCAGATTGAAGAGCCATGGATAGCGGACCAGCTCCTGCATCCGCTTGCTCAGGCTGAGTTCGGGCCAGAGACGCCTGTATACCGATTCATCATATTGAACCAGGGTGCGGGCTGAGTAATCACCTCGGCTCGCTTCAATGGTCTCGGCAGCTTTCAAACCACTGATCATCGCATTAC
>JBJTJB010000450.1:0-1636 GCA_046095245.1 Bacteroidota bacterium
CCACATCATCAAATCACAACATCACCCAATCGCCTGCCGTAAATCCTCCAGCAGGTCTTCGATGTTTTCAATACCGACACTCAATCGGATGAGGGTATCGGTCACACCGGCTTTCTCCCGTTCTTCTTTGGGAATGGATGCATGGGTCATGGTAGCGGGATGATTCAAAAGCGACTCCACACCGCCAAGCGATTCGGCAAGCGAAAACACCTTGACCCGGGAGGCCATGGTAAAGGTCTCCTCCACCGAAGCATTCTTGAGAGTGAATGAAATCATGCCACCGAAATCCTTCATCTGGGCTTTGGCAACGTCATGGTTGGGATGATCAGGAAATCCGGGCCAGTACACCCGATCAACCTTGGGGTGTGTGCGCAGAAACTCGGCCACCGCGCGACCATTGCTGCAGTGCCGGTCCATGCGGACGTGTAAGGTCTTGATCCCCCGCAACACCAGGAAGCTATCCATAGGGCCAGGTGTAGCACCACAGCTGTTGTGTATGAATGCAAGGCGATCGAACAGCTCCGAATCGTTGGTGCAAATGGCACCCATGACAACATCACTGTGCCCACCCAGGTATTTTGTAACGGAGTGCATCACAATATCGGCACCGAGCGCAAGCGGATTCTGCAGATACGGCGAGGCGAATGTATTGTCCACTACCAGAAGTAGTGCATGTTCTTTCGCAATCCCGGAGCAGGCACGGATATCGATGATCTGCATGGTGGGATTCGTTGGGGTCTCGACCCAGAGCATGCGGGTATTGGTGTTGATGTAGGAACGGATGTTCTCCGCATCGTACATGTTCACAAAATGGAATTTGATTCCGAAAGGCTCAAAGATTTTCGTAAACATGCGGTAACTCCCTCCATACAGGTCGTTTGTAGCAATCACCTCATCTCCGGGCCGAAGCAATTTGATAATAGCATCACTTGCACCTTGCCCACTGCTGAAGCAAAGCCCATGCTGTGCATCCTCTAAAGCAGCAATGCATTGCTCGAGCGCCGAACGCGTCGGGTTCTTGCCACGCGCGTACGCGTAACCTTTGTGCCGACCCGGCCACTCCTGTACGTAGGTACTGGTTTGGTATATGGGCGTCATGATTGCGCCGGTTGTAGGGTCGGGTGCTTGTCCGGCGTGAATGGCCCGTGTACCGAAGCCTGAGGGATTTTCCATGCAAATACGATTAGCTTGACTGCAAATGTAAACGGATGGCTTTTACCGATTGTATCACCCAAAAAACAAAGCGGGCCGGAATATTCCGGCCCGCTTTCTAAGGTTCATTCAAGGGATCAGGGGTGAGCCGATCCGATGAAGTTGAAGGCGTTGTTATCAACGATACCCTGGTCAAGGATGTCGACTACGCCGTCACCGTTGATATCAGTAGGAACGTATCCGCCAATGAAATTGAAGCTGTCGTTGTCAACGTTACCCTGGTCAAGGATGTCGACTACTTCGTCCTGCGGATCCACGTCACCGCTGAAGAAGGCCCATACACCAGTAGTCACTTCGATCATGTTGTCGAAGTATGCCTGTGAAGAACCGCTGGTGAAGTCGTACGAACCGTTGTTCGCCATGGTCACAGGAAGTGCGCTCCAGGTCTGAACAGCGTTGCGGTGGAATACAGCCACATAGTAGC
>JBJTJB010000451.1:0-2847 GCA_046095245.1 Bacteroidota bacterium
GCATTACACGGGATAACCTCCTGATGCGGATGTCGGAAGAGCAGTTTGACGAGGTGATCCGTACAAACCTCAAAAGCGTCTTCAACGTGACCAAAGCATGTCAGAAACCGATGCTGAAACAGCGGAACGGGAGCATCATTAACATTACGTCCATCGTCGGAATTAAAGGGAATGCCGGGCAGGCCAATTATGCAGCCTCCAAGGCCGGAATCATCGGTTTCACGAAGTCCGTTGCCCTCGAATTGGGCTCACGCAACATACGCTGCAATGCAGTGGCACCTGGGTTTATTGAGACAGAAATGACCGCTGTCCTCGACCCGGTAACCGTTCAGACATGGCGCGATCAGATTCCGATGAAACGCGGTGGAACTGCGCTGGATATCGCTCAGTCTGTGGTCTTCTTAGCCAGTGATTGGTCTTCTTACATCACCGGACAGGTGATTCAGGTGAACGGTGGACTACTGACTTAAGCCAGTCCGAATTCAAACAGTCCATATTACGCTAAATCAACATTTGTTTAAACATGATGTACGCTCGCTTCGCCCTGATGTTGGGCTTGTTCTCCTTGTTTGCCGGATCTGCCGAGTCTCAACCTTCGCTCAAAACCACGACCTCAAACATTCTGCCGTATACAATCCATCAAAAAAAGTTGCCCAACGGATTGAATGTGGTAACCGTACCAACACCTCATCCCGGATTAGCCGCTTTTTACATCGTGGTTCGCGTTGGTTCACGCGAGGAAGTCGAGCCCGGTAAAACCGGTTTCGCCCATTTCTTCGAGCACATGATGTTCCGGGGAACGGAAAAATATCCCAAGGAAAAATACAGCGATGAACTGAAAGCTACAGGGGCAAGCGCCAATGCGAATACCTGGTTCGATCGGACTGTTTATCACATGACAGGCAATTCTGCCATGCTGGATAAGATGTTTGAGCTGGAGGCCGATCGGTTCATGAACCTCAAGTACTCAGTGCAGGATTTCAAGACGGAGGCCGGAGCGGTCAAAGGCGAATACACCAAGAATTCTGCGAGCCCTTACAATCAGTTGAACGAGCAGTTGAATGATGTGGCCTTTACAAAGCACACGTACAAGCATACCACCATGGGTTTCTTCAAGGACATTGTTGACATGCCCAATCAATTCGATTACTCCATTTCATTTTTCAATCGGTTTTACAGACCTGAGTACACCACCATCATTGTTGTTGGTGATGTGACTCCGGAACGGGTGAATAAATTGAGTGAATCGTATTTCGGAATGTGGAAACGGGGATCATACGTGGCCACCATCCCAGCCGAACCCGCTCAGTCATCCACCCGCTTCACCCACCTGAAGATGGAAGGTTTTCCGCCATATCTGTCTTTGAACTTCAAGGGGCCAGCCTTTCGCGACAACGACCGTGAAGGTCCGGCGTTTGATTTGTTGCTCACGATGATGACATCCGAAAAGTCGGGCTTGTACAAAAAGCTTGTGAAGGAGGAGCAATTGGCCAGAAGCCTGAGCGGAAGCAGCTACTATACCCGCGATCCGTACTTGGGTCAGGTTGAGGTGTCGCTAGTCAACAGCACGGATATGAAAGGAGTAAAAGCTGCAATCGATTCCGTAGTACAACGGGTAAAGTCGGTTCCCTTTACAACGGCCGAGCTGGCTGAGGCGAAATCGAGGATGCGTTATAGCTTTACCATGGATACCGATAGCCCGACCCGCATCGCAGAGGCTTTGTCGTATTTCACCTGGGTGACTGGTGATCCTGAGTCGGTGAATCGCACGTATGCGATTTACGATAGCCTGACCGCTGATGATCTTTTGAATGTAGCCAAGAAATACCTGGTTGCTTCAGGGTTGACCATTGCCACCATTTCCCCCGACGAAAAAAGCCCTTTACAATAAGCCATTAACGTATGAACATCATGATTAGAATTCTGACTCTGCTGCTCGTTCTTGTTTTTTCCTCTGGTGCACGGGGATTCGACACGGTCGAACTCAGGAAATCTGGTACTGGTAAGATCGTTGTAAAGGCCATGTTTCGAACCGGATCCATGCACGATCCAGCCGGACGGGAAGGCTTGAGTCTGCTTACCGCTTCTTGTGTTGCAGAGGGTGGTACCCGCGACATGACCAGCACCCAGATTGCGGACTTGTTGTATCCGTGGTCCGCCTCTATTGATGTGACCGTTGATAAGGAAGTGACTGTTTTCACCTTTTCATTTCACAAAGATCACGCGGATAAATTTTTTCCGGTCATGACCGGATTGTTGCTGCGGCCTCGTTTTGATGAAGCGGATTTCAGCCGCATTAAATCCAATCAGCAGAATTATATCGATCAGGTTATCCGAACTTCCAGCGATGAGGAGTTCTCGAAAAAAGCGCTCGAAGCCTTGCTGTTCCGCGGCTTGTCATATCAGCACCCGGTAGCCGGAACCAGTGAGGGAATTGCAAACTCGAGCATTTCGGATGTGATGCAGCAGTTCTCGGAGAAATTCAATAGCAACCGCCTTACCCTCGGTATTGCTGGTGACTATTCTGATGCGTTTTTGTCCACATGGATCACTGCATTAAATGAGTTGCCGGATGGCACACCCGCTGAGCCCATAGCCGAGCGGCCCAGAATGCCAGAGGGGATTGAAGTTGATATCATCGCTAAGCCGAATGCCTTGGGTTCGGCGATTTTTGCAGGCTTCCCCATGGACCTCACCCGTTCAAACAATGATTTTGCGGCCCTGATGATTGCAAATTCATGGTTGGGCGAACACCGCAAATCCTATTCTCGTCTGTATCAGAAAATCAGGGAAGAGCGATCCATGAACTATGGCGATTACAGCTACATCGAATGGTATCAGAACGGC
>JBJTJB010000452.1:0-2955 GCA_046095245.1 Bacteroidota bacterium
ATGACTTGTTATCATCATTGAAATTGATTTTTGTGGTAGTGTCGGGTACGTTGCTGATGCAAACTAAAACTTTCATGCCTTCCGATTTCAGGCTGCAAACCTAATCAAACGCGCCCACCTGCCAATGAGTTGAGGCAGGCGGATTCGTCGGGTCGAAGTAATTTTGCAGTATGCCGGATCAGAACAGGATTGCTGCCCTTGAGGCGATGTTGCGGGAAGACCCCTTGGATGCTTTTTGCCGGTACGCGCTGGCCCTTGAATATGCCGGCCTGGAATCGGGTTCCCGTCAGAGTATTGAGTTGCTGCAAGACCTGCTGGCGGATACACCTGCATACCTGCCGGCTTATTATCAGCTTGGTAAGATACTTGGGGAAGCAAATCGAAAACCAGAGGCCCTGCTGGTCATACAGCAGGGGATACTTTTGGCGCGTTCGACCGGAGAAAACCACGCGCTGGCCGAATTGACTTTTCTTGCTGAAGACTATTCCGATTGAAGAAAAGCTCCTGCAGGGTTTCTTCTTGGAAGGCCGGGAGAGGGTTGAATGACTTATTTTTGCCCCAATAACCATCGGACATGAGAGAAATTCAGTTTCGTGAAGCGCTTCGAGAAGCACTCAGTGAAGAGATGCGTCGGGATGAACGGGTGTTTTTAATGGGTGAGGAAGTTGCCTTATACAATGGCGCCTACAAGGTAAGCCAGGGGATGCTGGATGAATTCGGTCCTCGCCGCGTTATTGATACACCAATCGCTGAACTCGGATTTGCCGGTATCGGGGTTGGCGCTGCGATGAACGGTCTTCGCCCTGTTATTGAGTTTATGACCTTCAACTTTTCGCTGGTCGCAATTGATCAGGTGGTGAATTCTGCAGCCAAAATGATGAGTATGAGCGGTGGTCACTTCAATGTGCCCATCGTTTTCCGGGGACCTACCGGCTCTGCCGGGATGCTCAGTTCGCAGCATAGCCAGGCATTTGAGAACTGGTATGCCAACTGTCCCGGTCTCAAGGTGATTGTCCCCTCTAATCCTGCCGACGCAAAGGGTCTGTTGAAATCGGCCATCCGCGACGATGATCCGGTCATTTTCATGGAATCGGAGCAGATGTACGGCGACAAGGGCATGGTGCCCGACGGGGAGTACCTGATGCCGATTGGCGTTGCCGATATCAAACGCGAGGGCAGCGATGTGACCATAGTTTCCTTCGGTAAAATGATGAAAGTGGCTTTGAAGGCCGCCGACGAATTGGCAGCAGAGAAAATCGATGCCGAGGTGATTGATTTGCGCAGCGTGCGCCCGATAGATTACAAAACGATCGTTCACTCCGTACGCAAGACAAACCGATTGGTTATTGTTGAAGAGAGTTGGCCCTTGGCATCTATCGCTTCCGAAATCGGCTTTAAAGTCCAGAAAGACGCATTCGATTACCTCGATGCTCCGGTTCTGCGTGTTATGGGCGGCGATGTACCCTTGCCGTATGCCCCAACGTTGATTGATGCCTACTTGCCAAACCCTGCCCGGGTTATCAAGGCGGTGAAAGAGGTGATGTACATGAAGGCCTGATCCGATTATTCTGTCACAAAAACAAAAAGCGACCGCCTGGGGTCGCTTTTGTTTTGATGCCTTTTGGGCACCGGGTTTAAGCGGGCATTAGTGCCGGTGGCGGGAATGCGGATGGTGCGGTGGTCCATCGGTTTTGCGATCCCGTAGCCTGCCGATCAGCTCACGCTTGAATTCATCTTCGGCATAGTATAACATGACGACTTTTTTCGCGGGGAGAACCTGCTTGAATTGAGCATGGTATTTTTTTCGGATGTCCAGTTCTTGCTGCCCGAAGGTGATTTCTTCATCGGCCAGTTTCTCAATTTCAGGTGTATTCATGTTGTCTAATTTCTCCTGGCTTGACCGCATTTTTTTTCCATGCTCCTTCCGAAGGGTGTTCATTTCATCGGTGTAGCCATTGAAAACAGGCCAGAACACCTTGGCTTCATCCGGACTCAGTTGCAGTTTTCGGGTGAAAAAGGCGATTCGCATGGATTCGATTTCCTCCTTGACCTCCGGACTGGGCTGAGGAGGTTGTGCCATACCAAACTGACAGAGTAGTACAGAAATCAAGAGGATCATTGGAATTCGGTATGCGTTCATGGTTCAAGGGATTGCATCAAGGTGTGTTCGTCTATGTGCAGTATAAGGTAATCTTCGTAGGCTTGCGCACTCAAGGATGAGTCTGTTTCCGGTATGGCTTCTTCTGTTAAGACCTCCTGGTATGCATCCACAAGTTCGATTTCAGGCATTTCCTGAAGAAGGACATCGTCTATGTTCACTTTGGTGGACTCAACCTGTACGGGCATTCTGTTGTTTAGCGCGTATTGGGAATATATTCCGGTGTCAATCGGGAAATAAACAAGAAAAAGTACGCTCAACAAAGCCATGTACAGGCTCACACCGGCAAGAGGAGAGAGTCCAAACGAATCGGCATTGGCTGAGCTATGCTGACTGCTGATTTGCTCTTGAATCCGGTTCGTTAATTCCTGCAGAGATTCCTCGGGAAGGTTGTAGAGACGGGCCCCAGCCGACTTGTAAAGCAGCGATTGGGCTCCCAGTTCTTCACGAACCTCACGGATTCGGTCTTCCTGTTCTTTGTGCGATTGCATGCGGGTTTAAGATACGGATCAGGTCAAAGGGTTTAATCACCTTTCAGTTTCAATTCGATTTTTTTCGCGGCATGATGGTACGATGCCTTCAGTGCCCCGATCGAGGTTCCCAGTGCTTCAGACATTTCCTCATAGCGCAATCCGTCAAAATAGCGAAGTTGAAAAACGAGTCGCTGTTTTGGCGGGAGGCTCAGAATGGCCTGCTGCAACCGGTACTCAAGTTTATTAGCGTCCATGGAAACATGCTCCATAATCTTTGAAGCCAAATATTTTTAGACATATACCAGGGGACGGAAAAAACGTCGT
>JBJTJB010000453.1:0-9007 GCA_046095245.1 Bacteroidota bacterium
ATACTCGCTCTTCGTATAACCGATCCGGCTGATCACCTCACGCGCAATTTCCTGAACATCCAGATTGGCTTTGGATTTCACCTCACCGGCCAATACCACCTGACCGGTGGTCACCAGTGTTTCACAAGCAACTTTAGACGACGGATCGAACGCCAGATAGGCGTCGATGAGGGCATCGGAAATCTGGTCGGCGACTTTGTCGGGATGTCCTTCGGAAACGGACTCTGAGGTGAAGAGGTATGACATGGTTGTTTGATTGATCAGGTTATTGGAATCAGGGCGCAAAGATAGACAAAGGGCCTCAGGCCTGAACCCGGGCGGTCAGGTCGCGGAAAACACTCTCCAGATCCGACTGCTCCTGCTGCAGGTTCAGAATGGTCAGGCCCGCGTCGACCGCATAGCGGAAGGCTTCTTTCCTCAGATCGATATCGTCGGTAGCCCGGATTCGGTACTCGTTGTTGGCAAGTTCCTCTACGGAACGCACACCGGCCAGTAAACGCAAGGCTTTCACATCTGCGGCCCGGTCGAAACCGATGCGGATGCAGTTTCCGGAAGCACCTTTTCGCTTGAGCGCGGTTGTGGCCTCATCGGCCACGATTTTTCCCTTGTTGATGATGATGACCCGATCGCAAACCGCCTCAACCTCCTGCATGATGTGGGTGGACAGCATCACGGTACGGTCGCGACCGATTTCACGAATGAGGTCGCGGATTCCGACAAGCTGATTGGGGTCAAGACCCGTAGTAGGCTCGTCAAGTATCAGTACGCGCGGGTCGTGAATCAGGGCTTGAGCCAAACCCACACGCTGCCGGTATCCTTTGGAAAGGGCACCGATTTTCTTGTGCTGCTCGGGCCCGAGCCCGGTGCGTTCAATCAGTTCATTGATCTTGGCTGCGAGGGCCCGGCGAGGAACCTGTATGCCCCCGATGAAACCAAGGAACTCACGGACATACATGTCGGCATATAGCGGATTGTTTTCGGGTAAATACCCAACGCGCCGGCGAACCTCCAGTGATTCCTCCCGAACATCAAATCCATCCACCGTCACCTTGCCACTGCTCTGGGGGAGAAAGCAGGAGATTATCTTCATCATGGTCGACTTTCCGGCTCCGTTCGGACCCAGAAAACCCACTACCTGACCCGATGAAACCGAGAAACTCACCTGGTCCAGCGCTTTTTGCTGGCCGTACAGCTTGCTCACCTGTTCGACTGACACCGACATGGGCCAAAAGTAATTCATCCGGACTCACCCTGCTGCACTAACGTATCTTTACTGCGTGCAAGGATTGGTCATGAAATCGACCGGCACCTGGATCAGGGTCGGCATACCGGACGGACGCGAAGTGCAGTCGCGTATTCGAGGGCAACTGCGCCTGCGGGGTATCGATGCCACCAATCCGGTTGCGGTCGGGGATCGTGTTGAACTGGAATTGAACGATGATGGTACCGGGACGATTCTGGATGTGATGGACCGTAGCAACATGATTGTCCGTAAGTCGGTGAAACTATCGAGACAGACCCAGGTACTCGCCGCCAACATCGACCGTGCCTGGCTTGTGGCAACGCCTGCGTTTCCGCGTACCTCTACCGGTTTTATCGATCGTTTTCTGGCCGCAGCCGAGTCGTTTCGCATCCCGGCAGGCATCATCCTGAACAAAAGCGATCTGTTCACCGGTGAGCTTGAAAAATTCACCACTGAACTCGAAGCCCTGTACGCACCGCTGGGATATCCCTGCATCCGCGCTTCCGCCATCAGCGGCGAGGGGATTGAAACCCTGCGCGATTGGTTCCGGGATAAGGTCAACCTGCTGTGCGGACATTCAGGCGTCGGTAAATCAAGTCTCATCAATGCCCTTGAACCACAGCTGCAATTGCGCACCGGCGCACTCTCCGAACAACACCTCAAGGGAAAACACACCACCACCTTCGCCGAGATGCATCCGTTGGGACGGAGCGGATACCTCATTGACACGCCCGGTATTCGGGAGTTCGTAAACATCGATTTCAAGCCCCAAGAAATCGGACACTACTTCACAGAAATCCGACACTTGCTGGGACTGTGCAGGTTCAACGATTGCCTGCATGAAAATGAAAAGGACTGTGCCGTAAAATCAGCCGTTGATGCCGGTAGTATTTCAACAGAACGCTACGCGAACTACCTGAGTATGCTGCACAACGAAGACATCTACCGCTAAGGCTATGCGAATCCTGATTCAACGCTGCAGCAAAAGTGCCGTACTCATTAACGGAGCGGAAAGGAGGTCATCCGGAGCAGGCATGGTCATCCTCCTCGGAATCGGCCACGATGATGATGAATCGGATATCGACTGGCTGGTGCAAAAAACCGTACAACTCCGGATTTTCCCCGATGAATCCGGAGTCATGAATAAATCGATTCTCGAATCGGGTGGCGACATCCTGCTCATCAGCCAGTTCACCCTGCACGCCTCCACCCGAAAAGGCAACCGGCCAAGTTATATTGCAGCTGCGAGACCCGAAAAAGCCATACCCTTATATTCCACCTTCATCGATAAACTCAGTCAGACGCTTGGGAAACCGGTAACCACCGGTGCATTTGGTGCCGACATGCAGGTGGAACTGGTTAACGACGGACCCGTTACCATCTGGATGGATTCAAAAGCAAAAGAATGAACTTTATAGGCATCGAGCCATGAACCAGGAACACATCACCCTTCAGGATGCACAAGCGCGCGTTGATGCGTGGATCAAGACACACGGCGTGCGCTATTTCAGTGAACTCACCAATATGGCCTTGCTTAGCGAAGAAGTGGGAGAACTGGCACGAATCATTGCGAGGCAGTTCGGAGAACAATCCTTCAAAGCGGGGGAAGAAAAAAGTGAGCTGGGGGATGAAATGGCCGACGTGCTGTTCGTTCTGATCTGTTTGGCCAACCAAACCGGCACCGACCTGAACGCGGCGTTCACGCGAAACCTGGAAAAGAAAACGGGGCGGGATGCAGAGCGCCACCGTAACAACCCCAAGCTGGGTTGAATCCGAATGTTGAATACTTAAGCAGGACGACGGGCGTGCGCCCCACTTTCAGACTATCTTTGTTATCGGATTCTGAATCCACTGCATGCTCGCCGACCTATTTCTGACCACACTGCTGGTCTTTCTCAATGGATTTTTTGTCGCTGCCGAATTCGCCATCGTCAAAGTACGTCAGTCGCAGGTCGAACTGAAAGCGAACCAGGGCAATTCCGTAGCCAAAATCTCCAGCCACATCCTTAACCACCTCGACGGCTACCTGAGTGCCTGCCAATTGGGTATCACTTTGGCGAGTCTTGCGCTCGGTTGGATCGGCGAACCGGTGGTTGCGAACATGGTCCGCCAATTCACCACCTACTTCGGATTATCCCTCACCGAAGTGGCGCTACACCAGATTTCGGTCGTCATTGCATTCGTACTGATCACCGTGTTGCACATCGTTCTCGGCGAGCAGGTACCCAAAACGGCCGCAATCCGAAATCCCCTTGCCTATACCCTCTACGTTTCTGTACCCCTGCGTGGTTTTTACCTCCTCTTCTCACCATTCATCTGGGTACTCAACGGATTGTCCAATGCCATCTTGCGGGTACTCGGCCTTCAGGGTAACGACACAAGCGAAATACACAGTGAAGAGGAAATCCGCATGCTGCTCACCGAATCGGAAGAGGGCGGTGCCATCAAACCTTCCGAGCATGAACTGATCCAGAACGTATTTGAGTTCGACGATCGCGTGGTGAGGCAAATCCTCATTCCACGGAACAAGGTTTCGGCCGTTGACGTGGAGAGCACCAAGCAGGAAGTCATCCGGCAGGTGATTGACGAAGGGTATTCGCGGATGCCTGTTTACAAGGACTCGCTCGACAACATCATCGGCCTCATCTATACCAAGGACCTCATCAAGGCCTTTTATGAGAAGGAATTCAAGGGCGTTGATTATCTGATCCGCCCGGCCTATTTCGTTCCGATCAACAAGCGCATCAACGAATTGCTGCGTGAATTTCAAACGCAGCACATTCAAATGGCCATCGTGACCAACGAATTCGGCGGAACTGCCGGAATCGTTACCATGGAAGACATCATCGAGGAGCTTGTGGGCGATATACAGGACGAGTACGATGACGAGAAACCTGTGGTGGAGAAGAAAAGTGAGACCGAATTCATCGTGAGCGCATCGGCATCCATCGGTGATGTGAATGATTACCTGCCCATTTCCCTTCCGGAAGACCCCTCCTACGACACGGTATCCGGATTATTGAATACCATTTACGGCAGAATACCGGCGGTAAACGAGAAAAAGCAATACGGTGGTTATGAATTCATCGTACTGAAACGCTTCAAACACAGTGTTGATTCCGTTCGGATGACCGTGTTGGATGCGGAGCGGGTTGCCGGCGAACCGGACTAATTTATCCCTCGATCTGACAATCTTTTTTTACCGCGTGCAAAGTGCGGTGGCGTTGTTTCCGTCGGTCAGATACGTCAAATCAATCCGCTCGTTACCACCCTGTGAAGAAAACGTACCGGAGCCCTGTACGGGTATGTTGGTAACACCGATTTGCTGTTGCGGTATCTGCAGGCTGTTGCCTGAAACCAAGGCATATGCTACGGCGGTATTCCCATAACCCGAGAAATTGGAAATTCTCACCGTGTCTGAGATGCCATAGCTCGTGAAAAAAATCGTAAAAGTTTGCGGAGCGGCCGAGCCAATGGTCTCTTTGAATAACCAGGAGGCACCCAAAAATTTCTCGCGGGGATCGGCGTTCGGGTCCTGAAAGTCCTCATCGGCGCAAGACGACATCAGCATCATCAAGACCGATCCGAATACTAGCGATAGGGTACTGGCTGCTCTCATACCTGCAAAGATGCAGATCATCCACACAAGAGCCCAAATTGGTGGATAAATCGGCTGCTGAGGGGCAATCCCCTTTGCTACTTTTGCGGAAAGCCTGAACATGAAACAATACCACGATCTGATGCGGCACATTCTGGAGCACGGTGTCAGAAAAGAAGACCGTACCGGTACCGGTACCATCAGTGTATTCGGCTACCAGTTCCGCTGTGCGCTCAGCGAGGGCTTCCCCTTATTGACCACAAAGAAGCTTCACACGCGATCCATCGTTCACGAACTGCTGTGGTTTCTGAAAGGAGAAACCAATATCGCTTACCTACGCGAAAACGGTGTAAGCATCTGGGATGAATGGGCTGATGCAAATGGAGAACTCGGGCCTGTGTATGGCAAGCAATGGCGGTCGTGGCCTACACCCGATGGCAGACACATCGACCAGATCAGCAACCTGATCCAACAGATCAAAACGAACCCGGATTCACGCAGGTTGATCGTAAGTGCATGGAATGTTGGCGAGATCGAACGCATGGCGCTTCCTCCATGTCATCTGCTATTCCAGTTTTACGTTGCAGACGGGAAATTGAGTTGTCAATTGTACCAACGAAGCGCGGACTTGTTCCTCGGCGTCCCCTTCAACATCGCCTCGTATGCCTTGTTGACACACATGATTGCCCAGGTATGTGGGCTACAGCCGGGAGATTTCGTTCACACCCTGGGAGATGTACACATCTACACCAACCACATGGAGCAAGTTCAGCTACAACTGAGCAGGGACCCAAAGCCTCTGCCCAAGCTTCAGCTCAATCCGGAGGTGAAAAACCTGTTCGATTTTCGGTTCGAGGATATCCGCATCACGGATTATGATCCACATCCTGCCATTAAGGCCCCTGTCGCCGTTTGACCACGATGAATAGCCCTCTGCAATTACCACGCTTCGACTGGGACGCAAACGCTTCGCTGGAAGATCTGCTGAACGACGTATTGGCCATCCAGCGGTTTCCGGATGAACTGGCCCGTGTGTTGAAACAAGTAAATGATCAGAACCGGAACCATTCCTACCGCGAAGGCGGATGGACCATCAACCAGATTGTCCATCACCTGGCGGATGCGCACCTCAATGCCTTCCTGCGTACCAAGCATCTGGTTACAGCCGATGCTGACACCATACAACCCTTCGATCACGAAGCCTGGGCGCAAACCCCGGAAATCGGATTCCCACTTGAGTCAAGTGTGATCATTTTACTCGGTGTTCATCAACGTTGGTCAGGGCTTTTGCTGGAGTGCCTTAAGAAACCCGCTGAACTACTCCCCCGCTCCATGCACCATCCGGAAAACGGAAGACAAGTGACCCTCGTGGATATGATCAGGCTTTACGCCTGGCATGGCAGGCATCACCTGATGCAAATCAGCCATGCGATCGATTTTCCCGTGGCCGCTGAGTAATAATTTCATTTAACTTGCAGGTTAAACCAGGTTAACCTTTCGGACTCCAAACAGGGTCTGAACCCCAAATCCAACTTATGCAACAGTACCTGCGGTATTTCGTGGTATTCACCACGACTTATCTGATCGTCTTAACCTCCAATGCCCAGCAATTACCGGATCACATGCATTTCAGTCCGGATGGACGCATGATACTGACCGGAGATTTAGCAAATACAGGCTACTACGACCAGTCGTTGGTAAGAAGAATCGATATCACCTTCGCCTCGCCTACGTTCTGGACACAATTGACCAACAACTACGCCTCCAAAACGTATTTACCGGGAACGGTCACCATCGATGGTATGAGCTTCGACAGCGCAGGTGTCCGTTTTCGTGGCAACACCTCGTACAATACCGGTACCTCCCAAAAAAAATCTTTCAAAATCGAACTGGACTTTTGGAGGCCGGGCGCTGATTTTAACGGATACAGCACGCTCAAGCTGAACAATGCGGCTCAAGATCCCTCCATGATGCGCGAGGTGTTCTATTCCAGCATGATCAAGAAACACTGCCCCACAGCACGGACCAGTTTCGTGAAATTGTACCTGAACGGAAGTAACTGGGGATTGTATTCGAACGTGCAGCAACTCAACAAGGACTTTCTCGAAGAATGGTACTTCAGCAACGACGGGATCTGGTGGAGGGCCGATCGCCCTGCCGGATCCGGCGGCGGTGGCGGTGGTTGGGGTGACGGCACTGCCGGATTGAATTATTTGTCGCCGGACACAACCATCTACAAGACCTATTACACATTGAAAGAATCCAACGGTTTTGTGCAACCCTGGTCATACCTGGTGAGGCTTTGTGACAAATTGAATAACACACCAACGGCGATACTTGAAGACACGCTCGCAAATTACCTCGACCTGGACCGCACCATGTGGTATTTGGCATCTGAACTAGCCTGGACCGACGATGATAGCTACGTTTTCAAGGGCAAGATGGATTACTATGTGTACTACGACGAGGTAAGCGGAAGAATGGTACCACACGAATACGATGGGAACTCGACCCTGGAACCTACGCCCGCCACCACGTGGGGTGTTTTCTACAATGCTACGAATGTAAACTATCCGCTGTTGAACAAACTTCTGAATGTACCCTCCCTCCGTCAGCGCTATCTGGCCCACATGCGCACCATCATAGCCGAAGAATTCGACACCGCCCTCACCAATACGACCTTCAATACCTTCCGTAGTCTGGTTGACACCATCGTACAGAACGACCCGAAGAAAATGTACACCTATACGCAATGGTCAAGCGAGGTACAGGTGCTGAAAAACTTTGTGACAACCCGAAAGAACTTCCTGAACAGCAACACCGAAATACAGCAGGTTGCACCCGTGATTTCACAGGCATCTTATTTCGCAGGCGGAGTGGAATATGCACAACCGAACGACCAGCAACTGGTCACCATCAAAACGAGTGTCAGTTCTGCGAATGGTATCGATAACGTGCAGCTCTATTTCTGCCCAGGACTTGAAGGTAAATTCCTGAAAACCCCCATGTACGATGATGGACTCCATGACGATAGCCTGGCATCAGACGGAATTTATGCTGCACTCATTCCGGCCTATGTGGCAGGGACACCGGTGCGCTATTACATTGCCGCAGCAGCAGCAAATACCGCAAAATCCGTACGTTATCTGCCGGAAGGTGCCGAGCACAACGTGTTTGTCTATACCGTGGCTCCTCAAAGCTCTGCAGCTTCGGAAATCGTCATCAACGAAATCATGGCAACCAACGTCAGCAGTGTAGCCGATAACTTCGGCGAATATGACGATTGGATAGAGTTATACAATAAATCAACTGTACCGGTTGACGTAAGCGGATTTTACCTCACCGACAACACATTGAATCTTGATAAATGGCCCATTCCGGCAGGGACAATCATCCAGCCTGACGATTATCTGATCATCTGGGCCGATGAAGACAGCAGCCAGGGACCATTCCATGCCAACTTCAAGTTATCGGGCACGGGGGAAGTGCTTTACCTTTTGGATCCTACATCGGCTATTGTCGATTCACTAACCTGGGGACAACAAACCGCCAACCTCGGACTGGCACGCAATCCGAACGGAACCGGGGCCTTCGTGATACAGCCACACACCTTTTCGGCCAACAACAACACCACTTCCCTGTCAGAGGAGAATTACAGCGTACCCGCGCAACTCAGTATCTATCCCAATCCGGCCAACGACCTCGTTCAGGTACAGATCCGGGATAAACAGGAACGCGATCTGGAGGTACTCGATGCTATGGGACAACTGATCGAGCGACGCGGATTTCAGCCATATCAAAGTTTCGACACACAAACATGGAGCGCCGGCGTTTACCTGGTTCGATGTGGTGAAACAGTCAAAAAACTGATCGTAAGACACTGATCGGGTTACACCTGATTCAAACGGATTCCGAAAGGGATCCGTTTTAGTTTTCAGGCCGACCCTCGCTGTTCAACGCGCAGTCGGAAGGACGCAGTGTACGCTTACTCTAGAGCAAGTCGAGACCAGTACCCGATCAGGATTCAATCCGGATCAGTTGCGCGTAGTTTTGGCCTCTGAATTCAAGCTTTCAAAACGGCAGAGGATATCCTTGTTTTTGATGTCGCAGCATCTCTCTTCGGGGACCAAGCGGTTTAACGTCGGTACAGGATACACCTACCGGTT
>JBJTJB010000454.1:0-1342 GCA_046095245.1 Bacteroidota bacterium
GGAAACATCGGCGTAGTTTGGGCCAGCACGCGGGAGAAGAACGGAGATCCCTGGAAAGGGATAGCTTTTGGCATCGGTTACAACCGGACGAATGATTTCAGCGGCCGTACATTCGTAGAAGCCGGGAATGCACGGAACTCCTTACTGGATAGTTATCTTGAAGATCTGAATGGTGTATATCCGGATGAGATCCCCTACTTTTTCCCGTACGACATTGATCTGGCTTGGCAGACCTACCTGATTGACACGGTTCAATTCGGAGGCAGTTCATACTATTACAGCGCACTTCCCTTTGCAGGGGCATTGCAAAGGCGTTCAACAGAAACGCGGGGCGGGCAGGGAGAATGGGATTTCACACTCGGCGGCAATCTGAACAACACCCTCTACCTCGGATTCACGCTCGGACTCACAACAATCCGATACGAGGAGGAAAGCGTATGGGAAGAGGTTGACGATCAGGACACAATACCTTTTTTTGCAGGCTACCGGTATATCCAAAGTCTGAGTAGCAATGGAAGCGGGATCAATGTGAAATTCGGCGCGATCTATCGCCCGACCGATGCCATGCGGATCGGATTAGCTGTTCACAGCCCGACCTGGAATGAGATGGTGGATGATTATTCCACAACAATCAGGGCCGACCTGGAGGATGGGACAATTCGTAATTATTCAGGCCCCGTTTTCATACCCTTTGATTACTCCATCAACACGCCCTTCCGGACGATCGCAAGTCTCGGCTTCATTATCGCCCAGCAAGGCGCACTCAACATCGACTACGAGTTCACTGATTACAGTATGGCAAGAATACGACCGCAGGACAGAAGCTTTGCCTCGGATTTCGTGCCTGTGAACAACGCCATCCGTCAGAAATACACCTCAGCTCATCAACTGAGAGCCGGTTTCGAATGGCGCTATGATGTGATGCGATTCAGGCTTGGTGCACAGTATGCCACCTCGCCCTTCGAAAAATCCATTCGCGGCGACCAAAATACCGACATGAGCCGCCTGGGCTTCAGTGGTGGTTTGGGATACCGGGGTGAGAAATACTACTTTGATGCAGCCTATGCCTGGGTCAGGACGGGCTCCTTTCTGCAACCGTACACCCTGAACAACCAAGCCACTGAGGGGATCACATTCACCCGAAACGATGGGCGGGTGATGTTGACATTCGGCTACTTGTTTTGATTTGCAGGTGGAGCCGGAACAACCTGCATACGAAAGTCATCGATAAAGAAGCGTTCTGAGGCCGGGTTGTAAAAATACACAGCCACGATGTCATCAGGAAGGACATCCTCCTGAAGCTTGTAACCTGCAAAAAAACCTGACCAGGATGCACTCGTCT
>JBJTJB010000455.1:0-6708 GCA_046095245.1 Bacteroidota bacterium
GAAGTGCATCTTCACGAGCAGCAATGCAAAGGCCTTTGGCCTTGATCAGGTGTATGCCGGCGAATTGCGGCACGACACAATTCCGCCGCACGTGATTGCATGTTCAGCGGAAAATACGGGCAGCATACGGTTGAAATTCGATGAACCGGTTGTTCAATCTCAAGGGAATTCCCCTGTGGTGTTGCTTGGTCCGCCTGGTTTATCCTGTGTGGTTATGCAAATCGATTCTGTTGATGCATCCGTTGTGCGGATTACTCCGCCTGTTCCCTTATCCGATACCGTTTTATATACACTGGACGTTTGCGGTTTTCACGATGAGGCAGGAAACCGGATGACGGATACCGTTCGGATGGAACTATTCCTGCTTACCGATGCGGTTGAGGGTATGGTGGTCATTTCTGAAATCATGTCTGACCCCGACGATGCTCCCGGCTTGCCCTCGGTGGAGTATCTTGAGATCCATAACCGAAGCAAGGCCTTTTTATGCATGAATGGTTGGACGATTGCCGATGCAGCTTCGGTGAGTTCAATTGCGGGGGATACATTGCGTCCGGGAGCGTTTCGTGTGATCGCTTCCTCCAGCGGGGCAGCCTTGTTGAATCAATCGGGTGTGCAGTCCATCAGTGTCGCCGGCTCCATGCCTTCGCTAAATAACGATGGAGACCTCGTTGTTCTTACGGGCTCCTCTGGAATACTGGATCGTGTTGAATATGACCCCGGCATGTACCGCGATCCTTTGCGCGACGATCGGGGCTGGTCGTTGGAACGCATTGATCTGGATTTCACCTGCCACGATCGTCTGAATTGGAAAGCGAGTACTGACTCATCGGGCGGCACACCGGGGCGGAACAATTCAGCTTCGGGGAACTACGACGATACTCAGGCTCCGGTTGTGGTGCATGTGTTTCCCGAAAGTGATTCTACTGTTCACGTGTATTTCAGTGAGAACATGGATCCTGGTGTTTTATCGCATCCTGTGAGTTACACGCTCTCTCCTATAGGCATCACACCGACTGCAACGCTGGTTGCTGATGGGGGAAAGGACGTATTGATCGAATTTGGAGCGGGCACTTTGCAATATGGAATTTCGTATGAGTTGCACATGAATGCAACACTATCCGATTGCCCCGGCAATGCAATCCAGGGCAACCTTGAGTTCGGATTTGCACTGCCTGAGCCGGCGAATCGTGGTGATGTGATCATCAATGAGGTGCTGTTTAATCCCAAAGCGGATGATGGTGATTTTGTTGAGGTGTACAACGCATCCGACAAAGCCCTTGACCTGTACGAGTTGAAGTTGTTGGGATTGGATGATGGCGGTTGGCCGGTCGGTTCACCAATCTCAATGGGCTCTGGTCACCGCTTGTTGATGCCGGGGCAATTTGCTGTTGCCGCAGTGTACCCCGATCGGATACTTGCAAGGTATAGCCGCAGTGATCCACACGTGATGCTGCAAGTCGACCTTCCATCGCTTCCCGATGATGCAGGCGGTGTGGCCATTCTGAATCGTTCGCTGCTGGAACTGGAGCGTTTCCGATATGACGACGCGCTGCATCATCCACTCATTAGCGACCCGGAAGGGATTTCTTTGGAGCGTATTGCTGCACGGAATCCCGCATCGGATTCCGATAACTGGCACAGTGCATCCAGTTCAGCCGGTTATGCCACCCCTGGATACCGCAATTCACAAGGAGGGGATGCATTCAATCAGGTTGAATCCTCCTGGTTCGGGCTGTCGGCACGGCTTTTTTCTCCCGACAACGATGGCCAGGGCGATCTCCTTCAAATCCATGCCAACTGGCCGGCACCCGGATTCATGGGGCGGGTGGCCGTATTCACCGAGGGGGGCCAACTTGTTCGGGAGTTCGGGGTTCATGAGCTATCGGGCACTGAAAGCGACTGGTTTTGGGACGGGAACAATCGGGATGGACAATCCTGCGCTGAGGGCATTTACTTCCTGACGGCCAGGTTTTTACACATCAGTGGGCAGGTGTTGAGCGCAAAAACATCCTGCGTTATAGCGCGGAGGGACTAAGCAGGTCTGGCTGTTCAAAGTCAGTGAAAAATTCCATGGAATTCAGGGGCTGTGTTCTTTACCTTAGAGGTACAAACCGAAGCCATGAAAGCAACCACAACCCTTTTTCTCCTGCTTTTCACCGTCGCCGGTAACCTGAGCGCGCAACAATCTGTCAACATCGGCTTCGCCGCCGGTGCAACAAATTACTTCGGTGATCTTGGTAACGATGAGTTCTTCCAGGGCAGTTCTTTGAGTCCGGGTATGGCCCTTACCGTTAGGAATCTCGTGGCACCACATCCGGTCAGTGGCCGGTATTATTCCCCATTCGATATCGAGGCCAGAATCAGTTGGCATCGTATCCAGTACGATGAGGCGGCCCCGATCGGTGACCGCACCGGCTCTGATTTGCGTAACTACAACCGCGGGCTGAACTTCAGGAATGATCTGCTTGGACTATCCACACATTTCTCTTACACCTATTATCCAAGCAGACGGCTTCCGCTGCACCGTCAGCCGCTGGCCTTGTTCGTGTATACCGGTGTGGGCGTGTATTACGGGCGACCCAAAGGTGATTTGTTCCGTGGCGAAATCGACATGAAGAACCGGTATTATCATTGGAGTGATGGCACCCTTCGCGATGCTCCTGAATCGTCGGGCCGTGGAAACGAAATTGACCGCGATGGTGAATATGAAACGGATCTGATGGAGTGGAGGACAGAAGGACAGGGTGCCCTCTCCGAAGGCGGCGCACGAAAAAAAGCGTACAGCCCGTTCAATATCGGTATACCCATGGCCATGGGCTTCCGCTGCGGCGTAAACCGCCACATCACCCTTTCGGTTGAGTTCGGATACTACCGCTTTTTCACAGACTACCTGGATGATGTCAGTGATGCCTATGCCACATACAAAGAGATCGAACTCAATTTTCCCGATGATGCAGTTCGTCAGGAAATCGCCCGGTACATCAGCGATCCGACCGGATTGGGCACAAATGGCGTTGTAGGGCCGGCAACTTCCCGCCGCGGCAATCCGGCTGTGAATGACTCCTTCAGTTTCATCAACCTGGAGGTGGCCTATAAACTCAACTGGGCATCTCCACGGCTCACAGCCTTATTCGACCGCCGGTAGGAAAAGCAAGGCAGGGGTATTCAGTCTCAGATTTTGATTTCCTCGCCCTGCCTGTTAAGGAAGTGATACTCCATCATATGGTAGGAAGAGATCGGTTCGACCTTCACCCATTGTTTGAATCGCTTTCTCCACTTCCATTGGAAGGACGATAAAGTCCACTTCCCTTTCTGAAGAAAAGCAGCTAAAAACGGATGCACCTGCAGGGTCAGTTCGCGTTCGTTCTGTTCCTGGCAGAGGTAGCGTAAGTTGTTTTCGATATCGTCCACCAGGAGGATCGAAGAGCGTATTTCTCCAGTGCCATCACAGGCCGGACACTTCTCTGAGGTGATGATGTCGGTGACCGGACGCACACGTTCGCGTGTTAGCTGAACCAGACCGAACTTGGAAGGAGGAAGGATGGTGTGCCTGGCGCGGTCGCGCTTCATTTCATCCCTTAGCGTGTCGAACAATTCCTTGCGGTGGGCGGTATTTTTCATGTCGATGAAATCGACCACGATGATTCCGCCCATATCGCGCATGCGCAGCTGCCGGGCAATTTCACGGGCAGCCATTAAATTGGTCTGAAGTGCATTGGATTCCTGCGAATCGACTGCACCCTTGTTTCTTCCGCCACTGTTCACATCAATCACATGCATTGCCTCGGTATGTTCAATGATGAGATAAGCACCGCCAGCCATGCTGACTGTTTTTCCGAACAGGGACTTGATCTGTTTATCGACACCGAAATGCTCAAAAATGGGTGCCTTACCCTTGTAGAGTTTCACGATATCGACCTGTTCCGGAGCGATTTCGCGCAGGTATGATCGGATTTCTTCAGCCACCTTGGTGTCGTTGACATGGATGGCATTGAAATTCGGGTTCAGTAAATCACGAAGAATCGTTGAGGCCCTGTCCATCTCACCCAACAGTTTACTGGGTGGTGTGGCGGTTCTGAGTTGACCATGAACCGTATTCCACTTCGCCAGAATATCCTGAACATCGCGGTCGAGTTCTGCCACTTTCTTCCCTTCGGCCACAGTGCGCACAATAATGCCGAAGTTGCGCGGCCGGATACTGGTACCTAAACGTTTTAGCCTGAGGCGTTCGGCAGAACTTTTGATTTTCGCAGAAACGGACACGGTGTCCGAAAACGGAACCAAAACGACGAAGCGGCCGGCGAAAGAGATTTCGGCAGTTACCCGGGGTCCCTTACTCGAAATGGGCTCCTTGGCGATTTGCACCATTACGTGCATTTGAGGGGAGAGCACCTGGCCGATTTTCCCGGCTTTATTGATGTCGGGCTCACCCACAAAATTGTTCAGCACGGATTCGGCCTGACTCCCTTCCTTGCTCCCTTTCATGTACTTGAGCAGGGAGTGGATCTGCGGGCCCAGGTCGAGGTAATGCAAAAAGGCATCCTTTTCGTAGCCGATGTCCACGAACGCAGCATTGAGGGAGGGCATCAGTTTTTTTACCCGCCCCAAATAGATGTCACCAACGGAAAAGTTGTTCTCCTTCTTTTCCTTGTTGAGCTCTACGAGTTTTTTATCCTCGATCAAGGCGATATCCACCTCGTTCGAAGAAGAGTCGATTACTAATTCGCTGTTCACAGCAGGGATTTTTAGCCGAACGAATGTTCAGGCGGCCTACACCACAGGTTTATCCGTGGTAATTGGACAAAACACTCCCTTTCCACTTACATTCAGTGGTTATACAAACCGGAAAATCCGGTGAAAGAAGGGGAAGGTCCGGTACATGCCGGCACGCTCAGATCACCTCAACGGCGCTGGTTCACTTCTTCTTCTTGTGGCGGTTTTTACGAAGCCGCTTTTTACGCTTGTGCGTGGCCATCTTATGGCGCTTTCTCTTTTTTCCAGAGGGCATGGTAAGGGTTGTTTTAAATGTGTTTTATGATGACCGGCCGTTGTCGCGCTTTTTGAGTGTTTCAACAAACCGGATCAGGTCACTTACGTCTACTGTGGCCACCTTGATGAACTGTTCGTACTCGGTGACGGCGGTGGCCGTGTCACCTTTCTGCAGCCACACATTCCCGAGGTGATAATGCACCTCCGAGCGGCCGGGATTGATTTCGAGCACGGTCTTGAACCGGTCGATGGCCTTGTCAAGTTGGCCGGACTTCACCGAAAGCATTCCGAGGTTGTATTGGGCCATCTCGTGTTTCGGATCGGTGGCAACCACCTCTCTCAACATCATGATGCCTTTCATCGGTTCCGCTGTACCCTCGGCATAACAGGCTCCGAGGTCGGTTTTGGCATTCAGGTTTCCGGGGTTCAATTCAAGAACCCGGGTGTAATGTCCGATAGCGCGACGGACGAATTCGGCTTTGAGCCCACTATCGGGGGCGAGCCGGAACGCATCAAAGAAGCGGTAAGCAGCCTCCAGATGCTCTCTTTCGCCTCCGGCTTTTTCGGCCTTTCTGCTAAACCAGATGGCCGAGGCTGCCGGTACTCCCACGGTGTCCCAAAACAAGCCCATGTTTCGAAGGCTTGCCGTATCACCAGTCTTGATACCCGATCCTTGTTCCAATTCGGCCAGGCGAATCCGCTGAAGCGAATCCAACGCTGCCTTTGCTGCCATCAGCAGGGCCTCGTCATCGTTGACCGCGACCTTTATTTCTCCTGATTCGGTGGGCTCTTCCTTGCCCGGATTGAGCTGAGAAGGCGCGAGGTAAATCAGGAAGGCCAGAAGGGCAGAACCAGCTATGAGAGCGGTTCTCAGAGACTTACCCTTCATGAATCAGATCAGGAATTGGATTGGTTCTTTTTTGTATGGGCATTCTTCACCCGCTCGGTGAAGGTTTTGGCAGGCTTGAAAGCCGGAATGAAATGCTCAGGAATGATAATCGTGGCGTTTTTGGTGATGATGCGACCGGTCTTTTTTGCGCGCTTCTTCACGATAAAGCTGCCGAATCCACGCAGGTACACATTCTCATTGTTGATCAGCGAATTGCGGATCACCTTCATCATCGACTCAACGGTCTGCTGCACTGCGACCTTCTCTATACCCGTCTTGGTCGAGATTTCGTTGACAAGTTCTGCCTTGGTCATGAATATCGTTTTTAAAGTGTTAACAAACTTTTTAAGGGGATGCAAAGATATTCTTTCTGATTGAATTACAAAATATTACTTGCCTTATTTTCGCCCCGTGGCGATGGAATCTTCGGTGTTTTCGGCCAGGCTGAGGGCCTGGTATAAAGATGCCCGCCGGGACCTGCCCTGGCGGGATGTGAGCGATCCGTTCCGGATTTGGCTTTCAGAGGTTATTTTGCAGCAAACACGTGTTGATCAGGGACTTGCATATTATCACCGGTTTACGGAGGCCTTCCCGGATGTGGCTTCACTGGCTGCAGCATCCGAGGAGGAAGTGCTCAGGCTTTGGCAGGGATTGGGCTATTATTCCCGCGGTCGAAACCTGCTCAGGGCCGCAAGGCAGGTTTGTGATGAATTCGGCGGAGAGTTTCCGGCTGATTATCAAAAGCTTAAGCAATTAGCAGGGGTCGGCGACTACACGGCAGCTGCTATCGCTTCTTTCGCGTTCGGATTACCCCATGCAGTGGTCGACGG
>JBJTJB010000456.1:0-1348 GCA_046095245.1 Bacteroidota bacterium
CTTCGGAACCGATCAGTTCCTTCACCAAACCATACCAGGTGAACATCTTTCGGATATCGGAGGCATGAACGCGCTCCTGATCGAACTCGGGCAGGATCTTTTTCATGGCCGAAAGGAGATCGGCGGGGTCTGACTTGGGCGAAACACCCGAAGCGAAACCATCCTGATCCTTCATGCGCTTAAACACCAGATACAAGGGCATTTCATCCTCCATGGTATAAACTGCAATGTCCTTGAGCATGATGATACGCTGTGTGGACGACACCGGAATACGGCGTGCATCGATCAGGGATTCGACAATGAAACCGCCATTGCGCATTTGCGCCACCATTTTAAAGAGACCGCTCAGGCCGGGTACTGAAATGATTTTTTCGAAGCTCATGGATTGTGCTGGATGAAGGGCAAAAATAGTCGGAATTCACTTGCCCCGCTGTGTTGATAATTCCACGTTAGTACAGACAGTGCACTTCGCTGCAGGATTTAAGTTTGAATGCACCACCATTTCTCACGTTTACACCATGTATAGGATTCAACAGGTTGCCGTTTTGGGCTCAGGAATCATGGGCTCTCGCATTGCCTGCCACATTGCCAATGCCGGATACCGGGTTTTGCTGCTCGACATTGTTCCGCCGCAATGCACCGCCGAGGAAACGGCCCGCGGCCTCGACACCGGTAGTCCGCAGGTACGCAACCGATTGGTGAACGATGCCCTGAAGTCAGCCCTTGGCTCAAAGCCATCACCCCTCTTCCGACAGTCCTACGCTTCCCGCATCAGCACCGGCAACTTCGACGATGACCTGCACCGCATCAATTCCTGTGATTGGATCATCGAAGCCGTCGTGGAACGGCTCGACGTGAAGCAAAGCCTGTTTGAGCGTGTTGAAATGCACCGCAAGCCCGGAACCCCAGTCACCAGCAATACCTCCGGTATCCCCATCGCCCTGATGGCTGCCGGGCGTTCCGATGACTTCCGCAAACACTTCTGCGGAGCCCACTTCTTTAACCCGCCGCGTTACCTGCGCCTGCTCGAACTCATTCCTGGACCCGATACCGATCCCGGTCTGCTTTCGTTCCTCAGCAAGTTCGGGGATAAACACCTGGGTAAAACAACCGTGCTTTGCAAGGACACCCCGGCATTTATCGCCAACCGGATCGGCGTATTCGGCATCCAATCGATTTTTCACCGGGTTGCCGACGGATCCTTTACAGTGGAGGAAGTGGACAAACTGACCGGTCCGGTACTGGGTCGACCCAAATCGGCCACCTTCCGGACCTGCGATGTGGTGGGCGTCGACACCTTGCTCCACGTTGCCAAAGGCTTGTCCGAAAACCTTCCGCCAGACGACTC
>JBJTJB010000457.1:0-2012 GCA_046095245.1 Bacteroidota bacterium
CAGGTGCTCGGTAACGAATAGGCCGGCATCTGATATTAACTCCTTCAGTTCTTCCTCCTGGGTCGCTTGCCATACCTGGAATAGCGCATTGCACACAATCCCTGTCGACACAACGGTTGGGTAATTTGCCGATATGCTTGCATAACGGGCCTCCCAATCAAAGGGATACCCCCAGCATGCCGATGTACCTGCTGTAGATCGCATCGACTTCAGGCGTTTGATCAAATCGTTCCGCAACTGCTTTCCTTCTTCGGGAGTTAACATACCCGCCTGTTCAAGACTCAGAACGCTTTGCAGCGTAAGTGCCAGTGTGACTGGATTGCTTTGTGGTTTGATGTTCAGTAGGCATCCGGTGTCGAATGGAAATCGTTTGACAGCCTTCTGTGCGTAGAAGCGTAGTCGCTTGTTTCCGCCAGTGAAAAGTTTAACTACTGGCGATTGCAGTGCATAGTATGGATCACGGCCACGAAAATCAACCTCGCGCATGGCGGACAACAGCTTGAGTACGGCTTCGCGAACCTGCTCATTCCGGTTCATTGGGCGCGAGTGGTATGCGTTCACCTTGATTTGCGATGGATTCAAGCACCAGGAATGTGGCGCGTGTTGAATTGTAGATGGCATCAAATCCGATCGGGCTGGGTTTGCCCGATTCAATATGCTGAATGAACGAACTGATGCAGGATGCATGGCCTTTGTCGCTGCCGGTGCTGCGCTTCAGGGTTTTCTTGTCATTTATGATGTACACCTTGTCAAAATCATCAATCTTCCCAACAAGTCCTCCATTGAATACCTCAAGTTGTTCTTTCGGTACATTGGAATTGCCGTTCGAGAAGTAGGATATGTTGGCAATGCTGCCATTTTGCATCCTCAAACTGATGCATACCGTGTCCGATTGATTTCCATAGGCCGGCATAGCGACTGCACTCACGTGGCTGACCCGACTTCGGGATAGGAATGCGCACAAGTCAATGAAGTGACATACTTCACCGATTATTCTGCCTCCTCCGATTTTCGGATCATGGATCCAGTGGCTTGCATCGATTTTTCCGGCATTGATACGGTAATTGATGGCAAGGGGTAATTCGGGATTTATGTGCTCCATCAGCAAGCGTGTAGCAGGTGCAAACCGGCGGTTGAACCCGATCATCAATTGAACGCCTGATTCACGATAGGCCTCACGGATCTGTTCGAGTTCATCGGGATGCAGGCACAAAGGCTTTTCTGTAAAAACATGCTTTCGGGCCTTCAGTGCTTCTGTTACGTAGTGGGCATGGCTGTCGTGTCGCGTAGCAATCACCACCGTGTTGATGTCCTGGTCACGGATGAGTGACTGTGCATCTCCGCTACAGTATGCAAAACCGAATTTTTCGGCAACATGCTGAGCCATATTGGGTCGGTTGGTGGACAGCCCGATCAAGGTGGCTTTATTTCGGAGGCCGGGGAGTAAAAAATTCTGCGCAAATGAACCTGCACCCAGCATGCCAACACGCACTGCCTGCGCTTGTTGAACAGGATTTGAAAGGATGATCTTGTCGCGCAATTGGCTACTAACGGAGTAGGATAGCAGGATTCCGGCAAAGGGTTCGCTTCGTTCCAGAATCAGCCGGTAGGCATCCGGAGCTTTTTGGAAGGGGAATTCATGCGTTTGCAGTTCCCTGAGCTGCAATTTGCCTGCAGCAATCAAGGCAACAAATGCCGACATGTTGCGGTTCTCCGTCCACCTTACGTAAGGGTAGGGGTAATCTATTCCATGCTCTTCGTATTCTGTATCATAACGGCCGGGGCCATACGACATGGACATTTTCAGGTCGAGTTCCTTTTCGTAGAAAGGCTTTCGCTCAAACCCTGTTGGCACCGAACCTACAATAATAACCTTGCCCTTGGTTCTGCAAAGTTCTCCGGCAAGGTTGATGGGGTCATTGCTCGCGGAAGACTCGGTGATGATGAATGCCGCGCAGCCAGGGCCGTCTGTATGAGTCTCCCCGAGTAAGGTCAATCGCGAGTCAGTTCTC
>JBJTJB010000458.1:0-4254 GCA_046095245.1 Bacteroidota bacterium
CTGAGGAATCGATCAAGCATGTTCCGCTCATAGAGCTTGCCCAGGATGTAACACGGATCTCCGGAAACGAATTTCCCGAGGTACTACAGGATAAATACCGTAGCTATGGGGCAGAACAGGTCATGGTCGTTACGCGCTCGAACCGTTCCGCCATCCAGTACAATAAAATCATCCGTTTTCAAACCCTTTGGATGGAAGATGAAATCGGTGGTGGAGATCGTATTCTGGTGGCACGAAACAATTATTACTGGCTTCCCAAGGACCACACGGCGGGATTTATTGCCAATGGGGATATGCTGGAAGTGAGTAAGGTGTATCGATACGAGGAGCGCTTCGGGTTCCGCTTTGCTATGGCTCATTTGACATACAGCGATTTACCGGATGATCCGCCATTCGAAGCCATGCTACTTCTGGACGCCCTACATGCAGAAAGTCCGGGCATTCCACGCGAGCAACACCAACAGCTTATTGATGCATTGCATGAGCATTACAGCGCAGAGGAGCCGGACCGCAGACGACGCTCTGCCTTACTCAAGAAGGATCCCTATTTCAATGCTCTGCACGTCAAGTTCGCCTATGCCATCACCTGTCATAAAGCACAGGGCGGGCAATGGCCAGTCGTGTTTGTCGATCAGGGATACCTGACTGAGGAGCAAATGGATAAATCTTTTTACCGCTGGTTATACACGGCAGTGACCCGTGCCAGCCATGAACTTTTTCTGGTCAATTTCAACGACAAGTTCTTCGGGAAATGATACTTTTGTGTGCCCCAAACAGGGCCGGTTATCAAACCGAATTGAACGTGTCATTAGCTCAGTTGGTTCAGAGCACTACCTTGACAGGGTAGGGGTCACTGGTTCGAATCCAGTATGACACACAGCCAAGGCGCACATTGCGCCTTTTTTCATGGCTAAACGATTCTTCCGTCGTGCATGGTCAGGGTGCGATCAGCCATGGATGCCAGTTCAGGATTGTGCGTGACGATTACAAAAGTCTGGTTCATCGTCTTTCTTAGATCGAAAAACAATTCATGCAGGGCTTTGGCATTCACCGAATCGAGGTTGCCGCTGGGCTCATCGGCAAGTATGAGGGATGGTTTGTTGATGAGCGCGCGTGCAATGGCGACACGTTGCTGCTCCCCACCGCTCAATGCAGATGGCTTGTGACTGCTTCGGGCAGATAAACCCATCATTCCAAGAAGTTGAGAACCGGACTCCATGGCCTCGCGTTGCGCCACCCCTGTGATGAGCGCGGGCATGGCCACGTTTTCAAGAGCACTGAACTCAGGCAACAGTTGATGAAACTGAAAAATAAACCCGATGTGTCTGTTTCTGAACGCAGCAAGTTGTCGCCCTCTGAGCGATGTAATCTCATCGTCCTTCAAAAATACCTGGCCTTCATCCGGAATGTCGAGCGTGCCGATCAGGTGCAGTAATGTGCTTTTACCTGCACCGGAAGCACCAACAATCGCAACGATTTCTCCCTCCTGTACCTCGAGGTCCACACCGCGAAGTACCTGAAGCTCACCGTAGGATTTTTTCAATCCATGTGCACGTAAAAGCATAGGTCAAAAGTAATCCGTTTATCCGGTAAGGCTATGACAGGAGGGATGTGAGCATACGCTATTTTTGCGGCAATGGGTATTTCCCTGGTCACATCAGCTCCTGCCTGGACTTTCCTTCTCTGCCTTTCCGCAGGATTTGTTTACGCATTCCTGCTGTACCGTAATTCACCGCTTCCGGAAGTGAGCCGTCTGAAGGTCAACGTACTCTTTGCCTTACGATTCATCGTTGTTAGTGCCATAGCATTCCTGTTGATGTCGCCGCTGGTAAGAACAACCCGCCGGGAGATTGAGAAGCCGATTGTGGTTCTGGCGGCCGATGCATCATCGTCCATGGTTGCGGGCAAAGACTCCATTGCCAAACGTGAGCAGATTGAAAAAGACCTGAACACCCTGCGAGAGGGACTTTCGGAAGACTTTGATCTGCGGATTCTTCAGTTCGGCGACCATGTTGCAGAGGGTTCCCCACAGAATTTCGATCAGAAGGCAACCGATTTTACCCAGTTGTTTGAGGAGATCGACATTCGTTATTCGGGCCGCAACACCGGAGCACTCATTCTCATGACCGATGGCGGCTTCAATCGGGGTTCCAGTCCAGCTTATGGCCCACGACGCCTTCAACTTCCGGCCTATTCGATAGCCTATGGTGATACAACCATTCGGAAAGACCTGGGCATTGGCCGCATCCGCAACAATAGGATGGCCTATTTGGGAAATTCTTTCCCACTCGAAATCGCTGTTGATGCCGATATGCTTTCCGGTTCAACCAGTGAGTTGATTGTGCGGGAGGACAGCATCATTTTGTATCGACAGCCGGTTCTAATCACCGGTTCGAAATTTCACAGTAACCTGCCGGTCTTTCTCGAGGCGCGCAAAACCGGCATCCGACATTACACCGTGGAACTGACACCGGTTGGGGGCGAGGTGACAACCGAAAACAACAAACGGGACGTGTTTATCGAGGTTGTAGAGGATAAAGTCAAGGTTTTGCTGCTTGCTGCAGCTCCACATCCCGACTTGTCAGCCATCAGGACCTCACTCGAATCAGGACTCAACCACGACGTGGAATCAGCACTGGTAGGCGATTTCAAGGGAGTTCCGGGTAACTACGATCTGTTGATCCTGCATGGATTCCCTTTGGCAGGAGGGACGGGGAACGGGCTTTCCGAAAAGATCCTTAATTCAGGCGTTCCTCGTTGGTTCATCCTCAGCGCTGGCTCCTCGCTTTCAGCCTTGCGCGAATCGGGCGTACCCGTTTCAGTTCAGCAATTCAACGGTCAGCTCAACGATGTGCAGGCTGTATCAGGAAATAGTTTCAGTCTGTTCTCTCCGCGCGAAGAACTCACCCTTGCGGTGAACAACTGGCCTCCCTTGAAGTCACTCTTCGGGGTATATGTGGCTCAAGGTGGAAGCAGTACATGGCTGAATCAAAAAGTAGGGTCGGTTACCAGCGATCAGCCTCTGTTGACCTTTGGTGATTACTCCGGGGTCAAAACGGCCGTTTTGTGCGGAGAAGGCCTTTGGAAATGGCGAATGGCAGATTATCTGGACAACGGTTCTCATGAACTCAGTCAGGAGTTCGTACAACAGGTGGTCCGCTACCTTTCGTCGCAGGAGGATAAAGGTCCTTTCCGCGTGCAGTGTAAAAACGATTTCAAAGAAACGGAAGCGGTGATATTCGATGCTCAGTTGTTCAATCCATCCGGAAAGCTGGTCAATGATCTCGATGTTCGGGTTGTGATTCGTGGTGTGAAGGGATCGGAATTTACCTACACCATGAATCGAAGCGGAAATGCCTATCAGCTATCTGCCGGACTGCTTCCTGTTGGTCGCTACTCATGGACGGCGGAGGTAAAACTTGGCGATAACATCTACAAACGTCAGGGGCAATTCAGTGTTTCCTCATTGCAACTCGAACAGGCAGGAAGCCGTGCTAACCACGACCCTTTAAGGGTCTTGGCCAACCGTACGAGCGGAGGTGTTTACAGCAAGGGAAATGCAGCTCAGCTCGTTCAACAAATACGTTCAAATCAGCAGCTAAAACCGGTTTCCTACTTACGCAACTCCACAGAGGAATTGCTCAACGAGCCCTGGTTTTTCATTCTGGTTGTACTTCTGCTTGGTGGGGAGTGGCTTATTCGGAAGATATCAGGGGCTTATTAATGCCTCCCTGAAATCTGTTGGAAGACTTCTTTGATTTTCACCCGACTTTTCAGACTGTCAGGCCTCCACTTTGGGTATTAAACTTTTGATATTCAATATTTTATATCCCATAGCGGATTACTATTTTACGTTAATAAATATTGAATTAATCAATAGGCGTGGGGTCAAATTTGTCTATATTTCGACTGATTCAATTTCAACAACCACGGTTAAACAATGGCCACAGCAAAGAAAAAAGCGGGCGCTGCAAAAAAGGCTGTGACGAAGAAACCCAGTGCGAAGAAGCCAGTAAAAACTCCAGCGAAGAAATCAGTTTCCAGTCCGAAGAAGGTAACCAAACCGGTAGGCAAGATTCAAAAGCCTGCTGTAAAAGTCCCTTCTAAGAAATCGAGCCCTTCATCTGCTAAAAAACCCAACACATCCAAGAGAGTGGCAGCAAAGGTTCCTGTAGTTGTTAAAAAAAAGAACGCCAGCACTATTTCACCTGCAAAAGCCAAAACTTCTTCTTCTAAGGTCGTTTCAACCAAATC
>JBJTJB010000459.1:0-1265 GCA_046095245.1 Bacteroidota bacterium
CTTCAAGCAACAGTTTCTGGCCAACATGAGCCATGAAATCCGCACTCCGCTCAATGCGGTTGTGGGACTGACCAACCTCCTGCTCGACAAACAACCGCGCGAGGACCAGTTGCGCTACCTCAATGCCATGCGTCAGGCCAGCAACAACCTCCTCAACATCATCAACGACATCCTCGACATCTCAAAAATCGAGGCGGGAAAAATCCTCATCGAAGACATCGACTTCGATCTGCAGGAAACCGTTGACGGCGTGTACCAGACGCTGCACCTGAAGGCCGAAGAAAAAAAGCTGACGCTCGGATACCACATCAACCCCGGGGTTCCTGCCTGGCTAAAAGGAGATCCCACCCGACTCACCCAGGTGCTCATCAACCTGACCGGCAACGCCATCAAATTCACACCGGAGGGTGGGAACGTGGACGTGATCACCAGCCGCGAACAGGATGCAGACGGCAGCTGGCTGCGCTTTGAAGTGAAAGACACCGGCATCGGCATTGAGTCCGACCAACTCGACAAGATCTTCGAAAGCTTTTCGCAGGAGAGCAGCGACACCACGCGAAAATTCGGCGGCACCGGACTCGGACTCACCATTAGCCGGCAGCTGGTGGAACTGATGGGCGGAAGCCTGCAGGTAAGCAGTGTGAAAGGCGAAGGCACCACCTTCTGGTTCCGTTTGCCTTGCCGTGAAGGACAGGCCAAAACGATGGAGAAGAGCACCGCACCGCAGCGACAGAACGAAAAACTAACGGTACTCCTAGCCGAAGATCAGCCCATGAACCAGATGGTGGCCGTTGATACGCTGGAGAGCCTCTTTCCGGGTATTGAAGTGGACGTGGCCGACAACGGACAGATTGCCGTAGAGAAAGCGGCTGCACGCAACTACGACCTCATTTTCATGGATGTACACATGCCGGTGATGGATGGGTATACGGCTACGCGTAACATCCGCAATTCGGCCGGTCCCAACGCAGCCACACCCATCCTGGCGCTGACGGCCAATGCCGTAAAGGAAGAAATTGACCGCTGCCTCGAATCGGGCATGAACCGCCACCTGGCCAAGCCCTTCGAGCCCGAGAAACTCCGGCAGGCCATCATCGACCTGACCGGGGGCTGAGCAGTTTCGGAATCTCCGCCCTTTCCATTACTTTTACCGCATGGAATCGACTGGATCCCTGACTGACCTCTCCTACCTGCGCAGCCTTACGGGCGGGGCGAACGACAAGATCGCCAAGTACATCCGCATGTTCCTGACCGGTGCACCGATC
>JBJTJB010000460.1:0-2336 GCA_046095245.1 Bacteroidota bacterium
GTAGGCATCCAGGATGGCATCAGAAATCTGGTCGGCGAGATCTCCTCCACTGCTACGGTAGATGCCGAGGCCATCGCTCGCGGTGTGATCGCCGAGATCGGATACACGGACGAGTCCATCGGCTTCAATGCCGACCGGGCACGTTGCATAAACCTGCTGCACACGCAGAGTCCCGAAATCAACCGCAGTGTCGCCAGCGGTGGTGCCGGTGACCAGGGGCTGATGTTCGGATATGCCTGCCGTGAGACCCCCGAATTGATGCCTTTGCCGATCCTGCTTTCACACCGGCTTATGGAGAAACACCAACAATTGCGTAAATCCGGTGTGTTGCCCTGGTTGCTGCCCGATGCCAAGGCACAAGTCACGGTTGCATACGTGGGTACCAACAAAGTGGTCGGCATCAGCAAGGTTGTGCTATCGACACAACACCAACCGGGAATCGCACAGGATGAATTGCGGCATGCCATCATCGAGCACCTGATCCGTCCGGTACTGGCTCCCTGGATTGACGAACACGAACATGAACCCGAGTACATCATAAACCCGTCGGGTAGTTTCACCATCGGCGGTCCGCACGGCGATACAGGACTGACAGGCCGGAAAATCGTGGTGGATACTTACGGTGGGCGGGCTCCGCACGGTGGCGGTGCGTTCAGCGGAAAAGATCCCAGCAAGGTAGATCGCTCGGCTGCCTACATGGCCCGGTACATAGCACGTCACCTGGTGTTGACGGGGTATTGCGATTCCTGCCTGGTACAGTTGTCCTACGCCATCGGTAAAGCGGAGCCCCTCAGCGTGTATGTCGACACCTACGGCACGGCACGGGCCAAGACAGGATTCCTGTCGGAACAGGATATGGCTGAAATCGTCCGCTCGCAATTCGACCTGACACCGGAAGGGATCATTACCACCCTTGACCTGCGCCGGCCTCAGTACCGTGCTACGGCAGCATACGGCCACCTGGGACAGGCTGCTTTCAGTTGGGAACAGACAAACCCCGAACTGATCCGACGACTGCAAGAAGCGATACTGATCCGAAACGAAGAAATAAAACGCAACCAGGAAGAAAAACTGGAACTCCGCAAACGTGCATTTGCAGCGATGAGTAACTCAGAACTGATCGAGGCCTTCAACAAAGGCGAAGGTTCGGGTGCCTGGACACCATTACGCATGCAGGCAACACGCTTGCTGATGGAAGAATTGCAACGAAGGCATCTTGACCTGAGCGAAATCTGCGATGTGGACCCGCTGAGCGGCATGATCCTCAGCATTCGCATCAACGGAAAAGTGCGCTTGTCGGGCAACAAACTGGTGCCCGCTGAAAACAAGCCATAAACGAGAGCGGCAAGGGAGGCGGTGGTCTGCACGGCCACTGCTTCTTTATGCTGCCCTTAATAACCGTTCAACGACTCATACATAAATCGATAAACCATCAACCATGAAAAACAAACCCGATCGAAAAAACATAACAGTGGCTTACCAAAAACGCTATAAGTACCTGGAGTACATTCCAAGGCCGGTACATCTTGAATCGATGTTATACGACCTTGTTGACGATGAAAACTTCTGTAAGCTGGATGAGCGTATTCCGCTACTCTTAATTACAGGATATGGTGTGTTCCCTGCGATTGGGAAAAACAACCACAAAAACTACGCGCATCTTCACGGACTTGAAAATCGATGGGTGGGATTCTTGGGTCGGAGCTATTTAACAAACCGGGAGAAGTATACCATCCTACTGGCTGAAACGAATAGGACTTTACTCGAGCAAGTTCGGTCGGGCACGAAAGCTCTAAACTTGGCTTTGTGGCCCACACTCTGCTTCAGTGATAATTAAGCCCTGACTTTCCGAAAAACCGTCAAACAACGTGCTGATGGTTCCCAGTCGGACTCCCAGTCTGGCATATCGTCCGCGAATGTTGATTTTTCGTGCTCATCGCTCAGGTCGTCCATGTGCATCAACATGGCATGAAACATCCGTTCACCCGCCTTGATCCGTGAATCCCCTGCAACCTTTGGAGTCCAACACGCAATGGCAAAAAAAGGATAGCTGGGGCCACTACAACTCGGATCCAACTGCGCGCAGGCAATCATGATATAGTACTTGTCATCGCCGGCATTCACGTACAACTTCACCTTCCCGGGCACATCGGGCATGCCGATCATCATGTATGGGTGGGTGAATTCACCCCACTTCATACGCTGCTTTAAACTCGGCCGTTCCAATTCATACGGATTATAGCCGATGTGCCCGGGAAGGTGAAGTTGTACGTGAATGCCGGCGATGACAAGTACTATATCATGATTGCCTGCGCGCAGTTGGATCCGAGTTGTAG
>JBJTJB010000461.1:0-1923 GCA_046095245.1 Bacteroidota bacterium
CTTTGTAGGCCACCTTGAAACCGCTTCCGAAATCGAGGTATTCGAGTTCGGGGAACTGCAGGGCGGCATCGAACAGCAACTCGGCGGCCTGTACGAAAACACCCGCATCAAGAATGTCGCTGCCGGTATGCATGTGAAGTCCGTTCACACGGATTCCCTCTGTTTCCACAATCCGTAACACATGCCTGAGCTGGTGAATGGAGATACCGAATTTGGAATCGATGTGTCCGGTCTGGATGTGTGTGTTGCCTCCTGCCACAATGTGCGGATTGATGCGGATACAGCAAGGAACCCGGCCTCCGTAGTGGTGACCGAACTGACCCAATAGGGAAATGCTATCGATATTGACCTGCACACCCAGATCGACCGCTTCCCGTATTTCGGAAAAGGCAACGCTGTTCGGTGTGAACAAAATTGCAGAAGGCTCGAACCCGGCTTTCAATCCCAGCCTCACTTCATCGATGGAAACCGCATCGAGCCCTGATCCCGCTTTGTGCAGCAGGCGCAGAATGCTGATGTTGTTGTTCGCCTTGAGTGCATATTTGATGCGGCAGTCCGTTCCGGAAAAGGCCTGCAGCAGCCTGCGGTATTGCATCAGGATGCGATCGCCATCATACAGGTAAAGCGGCGTTCCGTGCGTTGTGGCCAGTTGTGCGACATCGATCCCCGACAGGCGTTCGAGTGATTGTGCAATTGACATGGTGAAAGCTTAGGTTAAAGATGAAAAAAGGCCGGTACATGTCGTGCACCGGCCCTTTGAGGTTTTGATTGATGTGTGAGGATCAACCCAGCTGGACACGGCGGAACACCGAAACGGTGAGGCCCTTCTCCATTCCATCGAGGTACTGACGCACGGTCTTCTTTTCTTCCTTGATGAATGCCTGGTTGAGCAGGGTGTTCTCCTGGTAGAACTTGTTGAGTTTGCCCTGAGCGATTTTCTCAACCATGTCTTCGGGCTTACCCTCGGCACGGATCTGATCTTTCGCAATCTCCAGTTCGCGCTCCACAACGCTGCTGTCCACATCATCCTTATCGATGGCAACAGGATTCATGGCAGCGATCTGCATGGCCACGTCCTTACCGGCATTGGCATCGGCAGAGCCGGAAGACAAGCCGACCATGGATGCCAGACGGTTTCCGGGGTGGTTGTACACCACAACCTTCGGAGCCGTGATTTTGGAATATGCGCTGAGCTCGATTTTCTCACCGATCTTTCCGATCATATCAAACAACTTGTCGTTGATGGTGGTTCCGTCGAGGGGAAGCGCCTTGAGGGCATCCACATCGGCAGGATCGTTCTTCATGGCTGCATCGAGGATCGATTCAGCGAAGGTGACGAAGTCCTGGTTCTTGGCCACGAAATCGGTTTCGCAGCTGAGGGAAATGAGGTAACCGGCTGTGTGGTCGTCGTTGGTCTTGGCGATGATGTATCCCTCTTTGGCTTCACGATCGGCGCGATTTGCGGCAACCTTCTGGCCTTTTTTGCGGAGGTAATCGACGGCCTGCTCGAAATCGCCGTTTGATTCAGCGAGTGCCTTCTTGCAATCCATCATACCGGCTCCGGTCATCTGGCGGAGCTTGTTCACATCGGCAGCGGTGATTGATGCGGTAGTTGACATGGGTATCGTTGTGTTGTGTTTTTTTGAACTATTTGAGAATGGAAACGGGATGCCTTTGTGGACATCCCGCTCCGGTATCCGGGTTATTATTTACGCGGGCCTGACTTGCGGGGGCGACCTGATTTGGGTGCACCTGATCCGCCTTCGCCCTCTTCTCCATCGGCAGTCGCCATGGCTGCGTTATCGCCTGCTTCTTCATCAGCTGCGGTATCACGCTCACGCTCCTGCTCCTTGTCGACTTTACGTTCAGAGAGGCCTTCTTCAACAGCACGAACCATCACATTCATGATCAGTTCGACAGACT
>JBJTJB010000462.1:0-4961 GCA_046095245.1 Bacteroidota bacterium
CGGTGAAGCAGCGCTACAGGAAGTCCATGCCGTAGGTCCGGATGCAGTCATTTTGGATTACAACCTCAACTCCGTGAATCCTGACGCATCCAATGGATTAAACATCCTGCAATCCATCAAGAAATTTTCTCCCGGCACACAAGTCATCATGCTTTCGGGTCAGGATAGTTATTCTGCAGCCATGCAAACACTGCGTAAGGGTGCCGAGCAGTATGTCGTGAAAAGCGACCCCGAGGTGCATGTCAAAATTGCCAGGCTGCTATCCGAATTGGGTTGAGGCATTAATCCTCCAAATGCCGTTCGGCATGGTATGAGGACCTCACAAGTGGACCACTTTCCACGTATTTGAATCCTTTCTGTTTGCCTATCACTTTGTATTTCGCGAATACATCAGGGTGTATGTAATCTGCCACGGGTAAATGTGAGCGCGTCGGTTGCAGGTATTGTCCAAGAGTAAGGATGTGTACGCCATGTTCCAATAAGTCGTCCATGGTTTGCAGGATTTCAGGCTCTGTTTCACCCAGTCCAAGCATGACCCCTGACTTGGTGCGTAAACCTGCATCGCTGATGCGCTTCAGGGCCTCAAGCGAGCGGTCATACTTCGCCTGAACACGCACATGCCTGGTCAGCCGCCTGACGGTTTCAAGGTTGTGCGACATTACCTCAGGGCGTTCCGCAATGACCCTGTCCAGATTATCCCACTTGCCCTGGAAGTCAGGTACGAGCGTTTCGAGTGTTGTGCCCGGGCTCGAGTGCCGGATAGCACGTATGGTGGCTGCCCAGATCGTTGACCCGCCATCTTTGAGGTCGTCGCGGTCAACCGAGGTGATAACACAATGCTTTACACCCATGATCCGTACCGATTCAGCCACACGCTCCGCCTCTTGTTCATCAGCAGGAAGTGGCCTGCCGGTTGCAACGGCACAAAATCCGCATGAGCGCGTACAGATATTCCCGAGAATCATGAAGGTCGCTGTACCGGCACCCCAGCACTCGCCCATGTTTGGACAATTTCCACTGGAGCAAATCGTATGAAGTTTATTGACCGACACAAGCTCTCGTACCTTACGGTACTCCTCGCCGATGGGCAATTTCACTTTCAGCCATTCGGGTTTTCTGGCACGCTCGGTTGTTTGTGGAGTATGTGTGTCGGACATGATTAAAGCATACTATTTGGCATCACCATTTACGGCCGTACATGAATGTGATGTAAAAGGTAAGAAATACAGGTTCGTTCTTGGCGTAGGCCATAATGGGGATTTCCTTCGGAAACACATCGACAATTGCACCGATTTCCAGGGCCTTTACATCTTCGAAGGCAGTAGCGTATTCAAAGTTGAAACCGATTTTAGCATAAGCTCCTGGTCGAAAACGGATTTCGCCCAATCCCTCTGTGAATGGAGCCCGCTCATAAATGTTGTCGACAAAGTGTCGCTCCGGGTCGTATCGCTCGGTTATCACCCTGAATTCACCGAAGGTACCCGTTGGCTCCAGGATGTTGAGATAAACAGGTTTGATAATGCCCGTAGATAGCCCTCCGGAGTAACTTAGGCGCACTTCTATCCCGTTTCGTTCAGCTTTGCTGAAGAGAACATGCTGCATTCCTGTTCCAGCGCGCAAAACACTAAACGTGTTGAGTTTCCCGTACACATAGGAACGCGCACGCTCAAAGGCCTGATTGACCGATTTGACTTCTTTGGGATGTTTGATGCCGACAAAATCCGCCTCGTACAGGCGCTTTTTCGACACAGTGATGTTTTGTGCCCTTCTGAATTGGATGCCCCACCCTGCCGAGTGGATGTTGAGTCCTCCCGTTGCTTCCTGCCGCATCAGTACCGGCTTCTCTTCAACATATTCGTTGGGATTGGGTTTGTCCTGTGCCCGGCCAACCAGCTGGATGGTCATAAGGACAAGAATCAGGAGCAAGCGAGGCATATACAAAGATAAGGAAGTCGCTTTGGCTAATGGGTTTCCATGGGTACATTCGTGGCCATGCCAACCATTGAAATTGTTTATTCCGGAGAACTCAGAACCCGCGCTGTGCATTCAGCCTCAGGCAGCAGCCTGATAACAGATGCGCCAGTCGACAATCAGGGAAAAGGCGAGGCCTTTTCCCCCACCGATTTACTTGCTACAGCACTCGGAAGTTGCATGCTGACGATTATGGGAATCGCCGCCCGGACCCACGGGTTGAACATCGATGGTGCCAGGATTGAAATCACCAAGATCATGCGATCAGATCCACGTCGCGTTGGCGAAATCCATGTGGTTTTTCATTTCGAAGGCTTGGTGGTGGATAATCATGGGCGAACCATCCTGGAGCGGGCAGCCAAAACGTGTCCGGTGGCATTGAGCCTACATCCGGAGCTCTTGCAGAACCTGGAATTTCACTGGTGATTTTATTCGAACCGCAGTACGCGGATGGTTTGGATACCCGCCGCGATTCGTGTTGCCAGCCAGGACATCAGTAATCCAATGGTTAGGATCAGTGCATCGGTAAGTAACCAGCCTGCAAGGTCAAAGTGGATCGGCACCTTGTCTAGGTAATAGGACTCCTCGTCCAGTTTCATCCAGCCTGTGCTGTATTGTAGTATACCGATTCCCCCGGCAAGGATGTTTCCGAAAACAAGCCCTCGGGCAAGGATGAAGAATACCACCCGGCCAAAAATGCTGCCGATTAACCGTTCATCACCACCTAAGGCTTGAAGGATTCCGATTTCACGTCCATGCTCCATGATGATAATGAGGAGTGTCGATAGCATCGTGATACCCGCAACAAGCGTGATCAATCCCAGAATGACCGTCACATTGAGATCCTGTAAATCGAGCCATTGAAACAGTTGGGGGAACAACTCCTCAGCAGTATTGACTTTGAAAAATAAACCGGCTTGTTTCTGTAGTGCCATCAGCGTACGTGATGGGTTGCTCGCTGACGCATAAATCTCATAGCCACCGACCTGGTTCGGATCCCAGTTATTGATTTTCCGGATCAGGTTGATGTCACAAAATACACTCAGTTGGTCGAACTCCTCCCCCAGTCCCGTGGAGTAAATCCCGGAAATCTGCACCTTGCGAATACGACGCTGGTCCTGTATGAAATAAAGCCACACCGGCATGCCGGGTTGTAGCTTCAGGGATTCAGCAACCCGTTTGCTGACCAGGATTTCACTTCCGATTCCACTATCGGGCAATGCGGGCATACGACCCACCAGGATATGGTGTGAGAAATAGCTTGTATCGAATTCGCTTGAAATTCCGCGCAAAACGATTCCCCGGATTTCCTCTCCGCTTTTCATTAGCGAGGGCTTGTGTGCAAAGGGCTGTATATGGGTAATGCCCGGAACTGAGGCGATGGACTGAAGCAAAGCGGAGTCGGGAGCTATGGGCTCTTCTTCGTAACCTTCCTGAAGGTTTAGTGAGGTGATGCGGTAATCGGCTACGAATCCGCGAACTTTTTCAGTTATGGATTCTGAAAATCCCCTCACAATCAGTGTCGAAAGCAACATGGCCAAGGTGCCAAGAGCGACACCGGTAGTGGCGATGCGGATCACCGGGCGAAGGGTACTTCCTCCACTACGCTCCGTTCTGAGTAGTCGTGATGCGTATGCGTTTATCAGTTTCCGATGAGTGGAATTCATGCCTGAGGGCTAAATTAGCCCGGATATACGCACGTTCATCACTCTTCTCATGAATAAATCCTTGTACTTGTCCGTGGTTTTTGTCCTTCTATTGGGAAGGACCTGCCATTCCCAAAGGCCAACTGCATCTCAGCCCCCCAGGCCGGAGGCGAAGTACGATCGCGTGGTTACAGGGGCGGAAAGACTCGATGAATACCTGCCTATGCTTGCCGGTAAAGGAGTAGGCCTCATTGCTAATCCGACTTCGGTGTGCGGTAATAGGCACCTTGTCGACACCTTGAAAGCGCTTGGCGTCGATCTCAAGGTTGTGTTCGCCCCGGAACATGGCTTCAGGGGTGAAGCAGAGGCAGGGGAAAAGGTGAGTGGAGGGGTGGATCGCCTCACGGGCATTCGTGTCGTGTCACTTTACGGTAACAATAAAAAGCCGTCGGTAGCCGATTTGAAAGGCTGCGAGGTTGTGCTTTTTGATATTCAAGATGTCGGGGTTCGATTTTACACCTACATCAGCACACTCGAACTGGTCATGGAAGCTTGCGCGGAAAACAACGTGCGCTTGATTGTTCTTGACCGGCCGAATCCGAATGGACACATCGTGGACGGCCCGGTATTGGATACCGCTTTTCGTTCGTTCGTCGGTATGCAGCCCATTCCGATTCTGCATGGAATGTCTATGGGTGAATATGCACAAATGCTTAACGGTGAAGCGTGGCTGAAAAACAAGCTGAAATGTGATCTAAGGGTTGTTGAAGTCGTGGGTTGGCGCCATGCAGACGAATATATGCTTCCGGTACCTCCATCTCCCAACCTGCCGAATCAGGCATCGGTTCGGTTGTATGCTTCGCTGTGTTTATTTGAGGGAACACTGGTTAGCCTGGGCCGCGGAACACCACTTCCATTTCAGTGCTATGGCTACCCGGAAAATCCGAATGGGTCGTTCTCTTTCACTCCTGTCAGTATTCCGGGTAAGGCAAAAAATCCTCCACAAGAAGGTAAGTTGTGTATTGGTGAGCGGCTTGATTCAATCGCGTTTGCACGAAGACCTACGGGTCTTGAGTTGCGGTGGCTTATCTCGGCATGGAAAAATTGTCCCGATTCGCTGCGTAGTACTTTTTTCACCACGTTTTTTGAGAAGCTGGCAGGGAATACAACCCTTCGAACGCAAATCCGGAACGGACTCAGCGAGGAGGAAATCAAAGCCTCGTGGCAACCTGGAATTCAGGCTTTTCAGGCCATCAGGCAGAAATACCTCTTGTATCCATAAAGCAAAAAGCCGGCACCAGGCCGGCTTTCTTGTTTGGCTGGTACGCTCAAAGAAACACGTTC
>JBJTJB010000463.1:0-2066 GCA_046095245.1 Bacteroidota bacterium
CTCCATTGATGAGACTCCAGGGCTGCCCGTTCACCTGCGATTCCAGATACATCCCATCGATTCCTGTCGACATATAGCGGAACTGATAAAAACTCAGGAAAGGAACCAGATCCGAGGAACTTAGAAAGTAGGGAGATGTGAGCTTCGTCAGAGCACCAGACGTATATCCCGAATCGAGATCGGTGCCAAATACGTTCGGTGCAGAGTATGGACCAGCCGTTCCTGCCGCCGTTGGTATGCCAAGTTCCCAGCACGTACCCGACCCGCAGCTGATGGTCCACCCGGCACTGCCTGAGTCGAATCCGTTTTGGTATGGAACCCCGACGACGGATTGTCCGAGGAGTTTATTGGTTTGAAATGTGAATACGGTAACAACCCACACGCATAAAACCGCAGTCCGTATTGATAGTTTTGACATGGCAATCATCAGCGTAAAGGTAATTCCTTTGCGTTCGGTCCATGTTTTTTCGGCTAAAGGCCCAATTTGCCGGCAATTTTGTTTAATATTGATTCTCCCAAAAACTGCGGTTTAGGCCGCTCAAATCCTTCTCCATGAAGAAAATCCTACTCGCATTCGCACTATTGCTGTCGACCCTGGGTTCCCTAAAGGCCACTCACATGATGGGTGGGCAAATAACGGTTCAGCACATCTCCGGAATGGATTACCGGGTGAAGTACACTGCCTACCGCGATACGGTCGGAGTACCTATCGCCAGCTATGCCAACTTGACCTTCATGGACAGTTCAAGCATGAGCTCGTTTGTCGTTTCGATCCCATACGACACCTTGATCGTGAGCCTGATTCCGGGCGTGGAGGAGTATGTGTACGATACGATTGTGACATTCCCCAGCACCGGATCCTGGTATGTCAGTTACGAGGAATGCTGCCGCAATTTTGCCATCCTCAACATGACTCAGCCCGGAAGTGAATCGCATCACTTCTACAGCCGTGTCCAGATCGATTCGCTGAATTCGACCCCGGTATTCCTGAATCCGCCCATCGTTGTAGCTCAGGAGAATGTTCCTTTCTACTACAACCCACTTCCATTTGATGCGGACGGAGATTCCATCGCCTGGTCACTTGATGTGCCGCTGAGCATGAATGGCACCCAGGTGCTGGGCTACACCTTGCCGCCATCCGATTCACTGGTGCCTTTCAACATGGACCCGCTAACCGGCGAAATCACCTTTCTGCCCAACACGCTCGGCAACTTCCAGGTCTCCGTTCGTGTCCGCGAGTACCGCGGCGGTGTCCAAATCGGTGAGATATCACGCGATATGCAGTTGATCGTTGTGGGTAGCGGAAACCGTCCCGCACTGGTTACTGTAAATGCAAACCAGGCGCCATTTAATGCCAAGGCCTATACCATTGCTCCCGGTTCTGGATTCAGCATGGCAGTGACTGTGTATGATCAGGACGGCCAGCAGGTGCAGGTGCAAGGGGCAGGGGAGCCGTTCTTGCTGAATTCCAATCCAGCAACGTTGAGCATAAACAACAGTTCATCAGTTTCTACAGCAACTGTTCAATGGACTCCATCCTCTGCTCAGGCACGAGTAGCCCCTTACTTCCTGGGTCTTCGAATCACCGAAACTTATGGCATGAATGTGTTTCAAAGTGATGTCACCTTCACCTTGCGTGTTGGAAATTCCACCACGGGTATTCAAGCGGTGGAGGAATCGGTTCCTGTAAGTATTCACCCCAACCCCAACTCCGGATCCTTTGCCGTTTCCTTTTACAGCGATCGTGCTGAGGGAATCGAACTCAGCTTGCTCACGTTGGATGGTAAGCGCGTAGCGTCTTTAACACGCGATGAGGTATCTGCCGGGCTGAATATTGTCCGGTTTGAACGCACAAACCTTGCGCCCGGCTTGTATATGGCCATAGTGCGCCAGGGTGGAAGTGTGCTGGGCACCCAGCGTATGCTGGTTCAGTAATTCTGAGGTAGTCCTTAAAAAAATAGAGGGGGGGCTTTCGGCTCCCCTTTGTCTTTTCGGGAAATGGCTGCGAACATTGGAACGGGATTTGAAGGTCCCACTCCCACTAACTCTTCACTATGAACCGTCTC
>JBJTJB010000464.1:0-1710 GCA_046095245.1 Bacteroidota bacterium
GCGTAGCTCGACCCATGCCTGCATGAAAAAACAGGTCCAGGACGGGTTGGCCTCCTGCAGCCTGGTCATTTTGCAGATAAAACATCCCAGTTGCCGGCATATATCCCAAAGCTTCATATGAGGATGTGCCATAGAGACTTACACCACACTCCGCTTTAAGAGCTCCTTTAAACAGTACACCGGCACGCGACAACCTAAGCCGTGCGGACCAATCAGGAATACGCAGTCTTTCATCACCCACCTTGTTGTAACGCACCTCCAACCTGAACCTCCAGTGAAGACGCTCCACTTTAACCCGTGCATCAGCTGCCAGATTGCTCACCGAGCTACCGAGTTGGACGGGGATTGAGGATTCATCTGCATAAATCCAGTTCCTGATGGATTGATGATGAACGGCAAGTGTGAAGCTGTTCTTTAAAAAACTTAAAGCAGCCGTAGCTTGCACCATTTGTTCCGGTAGAAAGGTGTTGTTCCAAATAAAGTGATTGGAACGATAAGAAAGGTCCGTGTATTCAGGCATTAACTCAGCACCATATGCCATAAACTCCAGCCGACTGATTAATCCGGAATCATTACGCCACACCAAAGATGCACGAGCCGACTTATCACCATCATTCAGCCAATTGCTATTTACAACAACCGACTTGAAATCAAACGCCCAATTCGCCTTAGTAATCGAACACACAAATTCAGGTGTTAAGAACTGCGCTTCATTGCGGATTGTATCGTTTCTGATTTCCAGTTGATGCAAGCGAGATGTCAAACCAATTTGAAAGGACTTCTGCTGACGCTTCCAGGAAAATGATAGAGTGGGGGCAGCAAACAGATGCAAATACGAAGCTGTATCGAACGTCGTTTCGGTAGAGATGAACTCATTGGTATAAAAAAGCGAATCGGATCCACCCCGGTAGGATGATCCAAAGCGATCAAGTCCCAGGTCGACAGAAAGATCAAGCCTGTTGGTTACGCCTGAATCAACTTTGGATACAAGTGCTATGTCTGTGTTTGAATTCAGGGAAAGCGTCCTGATCCGTCGAGAATCGTCGTTAAGCCGGGTAGGCAATTGCTCGTAATCGGAAAAAGACAATCCAACCGATTCCACAGAATCCTCCACTCCGCCATTCTCATCGGCGCTCAGGTTCTTGTAAGCTATTTCCAGCTGTGAGCGAACCTTATTGCTCGAGTCTCCAAAGGAAAAACCACTTTCGACACGCTGATACCGGGCGAAGGCATTTAAGAGAAAGCCTGGGGATACGATGCTGTTGTAATTGATCCAACCGGTTACGTGGCGGCCGAGATGCTGAACGTGGTCAAGATACAGCAACTGCTCACGCTTGCTACCAAGCATCACATTCAGCACGGAAACGCCCTTATTGGTATCGAGCGCGGGAATATTCGGTTGACGGTTCATGAGTTCATGATACGGATTCAACCCGAAGCGAACGGATCCGGCATCGGTCGATGAAAACCATTTTGCAGGGAATGGGCTTAACAGCCTGTCGTACACAAATGGGGATTTCGACAACAAGGTTTCATTGTACGCATCGTTGGCGATTTGCTGAGCACGCACAGGGGAAGAGATGCCCAATACCGAAAGCAGCAAGACGACAAAACGCACGAAATGCCTGGCTGTAATCATTGCTCCAAAGGAAATGAAAACCGTGGACAAGGAATAGGGTAGCGGAGTGGGAATGGTGGGGGTATAAAAAG
>JBJTJB010000465.1:0-2319 GCA_046095245.1 Bacteroidota bacterium
AACCAGTGTTTGTGCAACCTTGCTATCGGTACGCAGTTGCAGGGTATAAACACCCTTGGCAAGTCCGAGCACGGCAAGTTCCGTCTTGTTGGCACCTGCAAGCGCTCCGCGTGATTCTGTGTGAACCAAACGACCGGAAGCATCAATGAGGGTCAACAACACGTCCTTGTCTGCATCCACCGTGTAGGTGATGTTGAGCAGATCGCTGACCGGGTTGGGATACACCGCAAGACCGAGGTCGGATGAAGACACCTCACGGGCACACGTTGAAATACTGATGCCGTTAATGCTACGAACCGGGCCGCTTCCGCAGGCATTCGAAGCACGTACTGTTATCGTCAATCCGGTAGTTGGGTTAAGACCCGAACGCACATCGAGGTTCTTGGTTCCCTGAGAATTGTTCAGGATCTGGAAACCGGTAGGAATACCCCAAGTATAGGTGGTTGCACCGGCAGCCGTACTCACGGAGTATTGATACACGCTGTTTGAACATACAACCAAGGGTCCGGTGATGGGTGAAGTCTGTGCAGGGACTGCAGTAACTGTCATGCTGCGTGCATTTCCGGCACCGCATCCGTTGATGCCTGCTACACTCACTGTAGACGAGAAGGCCGTCGCTGGGAAATTAACAACGATTGAGGTCGTGCCCTGTCCGCTCACAATGCTTGCACCGGCAGGAACCGTCCATACATACGATGCAGCTCCCGTGGTTCCGGTTGTGCTGAATGTAACACCGGTCGCACCGCAAAGACCTGAATTCTGGCCGATGATTCCGGCAGGAGCGGTAAGTACATTGTAGCTGATACCCTTCGTACGTGCAGGACCGTTACCGCAGGGGTTTGATCCGAGTACGCTCATTTGTCCGCCAGCGAACGTGGCCGTGTACTCTACGCTGATGATATTGGTGCCCTGACCACTCAGGATGATCGCTCCAGCAGGAACGGTCCAGGTGTAGGTGTTTGCACGGGCTACGTTTCCAATCGAGTAGGTAGCAACCGCTCCAGGACATACTTTATTGGGACCTGAGATGGACGGAGGTGTTACCGGTACAGTCAGCTGTACAGAGATCGGCAAACAGGTCGGAGCACTGTTTCCACAAGATGAAATTGAAGAAACACAGATGTTTCCGACTACACCGGCGTGGATGGCCGAGAAGGGCCAACGAACCGTCAGCGATGTTGTGCCCTGGCCGGAAACGATTTGTGTTCCGTTGGGCACAGTCCAGAGATATGAACTTGCGCCAGGCACCGCTGTGATGCTATACGTGATATTGAGTCCGTTGGGGTTACACAGTGTAGTCGGTCCGCTGATGGAAGCCGGCGCAGGTGCACCACCTGAAAGGAGGGTAAGCGTAACTGAGTCGCTGGACGCGGGGCACAGTGCCGTAGCATTTGTGGTAAGAACCAGAATAACCGTTCCGGCTGCATTGTCGCCCGCACCGGGGATGTACGATGCATTCAGGGTGCTGTTACCCGGCACGAAAGATCCATCACCAAGTGTGGACCAGGTTGCAGAGGTCGCAGACCCTGCAAACGAACCGTTCAATACAAATGCAGCTGTTCCACATCCGGTCTGGTCAGAACCAGCATCAGCCAAAGGCGGATTCACACAGGTACATCCTTCATCAACATCTCCGTCGCAGTCATCATCGATCTGGTTACCGCAAATTTCAGTGGCAGAAGGATTGACATCGTTATCGCTGTCATCGCAGTCGTCTCCATTGGCAACATAGCCGTTGGGTGCCGTACAGTCGTTGATGGTATTGAAGGGGTTTCCGAAGCCATCACCATCCGCATCCGCGTAGAATATTGTCTGTGTATTGATGGTCAGGTTCAGGATTTGCGTAGCACAGCCATTCACAGAAGTGTAGCTGCCGCTTTGCGTGTACGTCTGTCCATTCACGTTCCAGGTATAAATTCCACAACCGCTGGCTGTAGTCGTGTTGGTCGTATTGGGTGTAACGGTCAGGTTAAGGATTTCCGTGTTGCAACCGCTAACAGAAGAGTAGCTGCCGCTTTGCGTGTACGTCTGACCATTGACTGACCACGTGTAGCTACCACAGGCAGAAGCAGTCGTCGTGTTGCTGGTCGATGGCGTGATGGTCAGGCTAAGGATCTGTGTAGCACAACCGCTCACAGAAGAATACGTTCCGCTCTGCGTGTAAGTCTGGCCATTCACACTCCAAGTGTAACTGTCACATGCAGAAGCAGTGGTCGTGTTGCTGGTGGAAGGCGTGATAGTCAGGCTAAGAATCTGTGTAGCACAGCCGCTCACTGAAGAATACGTTCCGCTCTGCGTGTAAGTCTGGCCGTTCACACT
>JBJTJB010000466.1:0-8469 GCA_046095245.1 Bacteroidota bacterium
ATTCTAAACACCGTACTCGCCTGATCGGGCGTACCCCTACTTCTTGTAAAAGTTCATCTCATCGATGTACTGCATGACGCTTTCGGGCAACATGTAACGCACATCCTTACCATCACGAATGGCCTTGCGGATGAAACTGGCCGATATCTCCATCAACGGAGCATCGATCATACGAACGGATGGATGCGTACGGAATTCCCCTCCATCATGGCCGGGTCGCGGATAGACCAGAACACTGTGATGCTCCAGGATGATTGCATAATCCTTCCACCGGGATAAACTCTCGAGGCTATCGGAGCCCATGATCAGCGAAAAGCGGTGCTCGGGATGCTGCTCTTGCACGTGGGCCAGAGTCACTACTGTGTAGGAAGGCTTTGGCAGATCGAACTCGATGCGCGAAACCTTCAGACGACGGTAATCACCGATTGCCGTCTCCACAAGGCGCAGGCGGTGATGATCCGCCAGCAGACTTCCCAAAGGCTTCAGCGGATTGTGTGGTGTAACAACCATCCATACCTGATCCAAGCCGGCGAATTCGGCCATATAGCCTGCAATCACCATGTGCCCGTTGTGGACGGGATTGAACGAACCGAAGTAGAGCCCGATGTGCATGAATTCGTATCTGTTATTCGGTTTCTTCAGGATCGGGGATCTCGTCGGAAAGGAATTGACGCACGAGCTGTTCCGCTTCGGCCTGGGCCTTGTCCAGATCCGAGTTCACGATGACATGACTGAAGCGAAAGGCGTATTGCATCTCTTTCTCCGCTTTACCGAGCCTTCGCATCAAAGACTCTTCTGTTTCGGTTGCACGTGTCACCAGACGACGATGCAATTCATCGATGGATGGGGGCATTACAAACACATCGAGCAACTGCGGGCCGAAATGCTTCTTGATCTGAAGTCCGCCAACCACATCCACATCGAACAGGGCGATATGGCCATCATTCAGAATACGCTCGACCTCGCTACGTAAGGTTCCATAAAACCGGCCAGGGTACACCTCTTCCGACTCCAGAAAATCGCCCTTATCCAGCCTGGACCGGAAGTCTGATTCACTCAGGAAAAAATAATCGCGACCATCCACTTCATTGTCGCGTCGTGGCCGTGTGGTTGCAGAAATACTGAAACGCATGGCCGGAAAGACCTTCATGAGGTGATGTACAATGGTGGTTTTACCGCTTCCGCTGGGTCCGCAAAACAGCACCAGCCGGTGACTGAAACTCGGATTTGTTTTCACAGGATATTGGCGAGCTGTTCCTTTATTTTTTCCAGTTCATCTTTCATTTCAACCACGATACGTTGTATCGATGCATCATTCGCCTTTGAGCCGATGGTATTGATTTCCCGGCCGATTTCCTGAGCGATGAAACCCAGCTTTTTACCATTGGCCTCCGGACTATCCATGGCCGATCGGAAATAGTCGATGTGGCTGCGTAGTCGGACTTTCTCCTCGGAAATATCCAGTTTCTCGATGTAATAGATCAGCTCTTGTTCAAAGCGGTTGCGATCGATGCCTGCCTGATCCTGAACTTCGAGTAGGCCACGTTCGAGCCGTGCGCGAACCGATGCCACCCGCGTGTGTTCCGACTCTTCCAAACGTACTACAGCCTCCAGAATGGTGCTGATCCTGCCTGAAAGATCTGCCTGCAAGGTGCGGCCTTCGTTGTCGCGGAAGGCATTGAACTTACCCACCGCAGAAGCGATCAGCGCCTGAAGCTCTGTCCACTGTGATGCATCAGCCTCAGTACGGTCGGTGTTCATCACGGCAGGCATCTTCAGGATGATATCGAACAGATTGACATCGCTGAGGTGATATTCTTTGCCAATGGATGAGAGCTCGTTGAAATACGCATCGAAAATATCGCGGTTGATACTGCTTCTTCGCGCCAGATCATTGTTCTCGATATTGACGACAAGATCGGCCTTGCCGCGTTCAATCTGCTTGCCGAGATCGGCACGCAATTCCAGTTCGCGGTCGCGGAAATTCAATGGGAGGCGAAGATTCAGCTCAAGGAACTTGCTATTGAGTGAACGGATTTCGACAGAGACGGATTGCCCTCCGACTTGTCCTTTGGCATTTCCGTAACCGGTCATTGATCGTACCATAGTGATTCAATAAGGGACAAAGGTAGGCGAAAGGGCTTAGCCCGAACCTATTCCTTTGGGGAAGGCCTTACCGCTACCTGTGACGTTGTCAGGCGCACACCGGCAAGGATCAGTATGCCGGAGATAAGATGCAACAGATGCGGAGTATCTTTTCCCAGCAGAATGGAAAATCCGACGGCCAGCAACGGTTGCAGATAAATGTACACACTGACAATTCCCGGAGAAAGTTCCTGGAGGGCCAAGGTGTTGAACAGATAGGCGAAGAATGTTGTACCGATGACGACAAAAACAGTCGACCACCAGACTTCAGGTGTAAAGCTGTTCCAATCGATCGCTTGAAATTCACTCCAACCAAAAGGCAGAACCAGCAGGCTTCCAAAAGCGAAAACGACTGCCATGATGGTTAGTGGATGGTACTTGCGCATAAGTGGAATGACCATGACCAGATACACCGCATAGGAGAATGAATTGATCAGGATACAGAGATCACCGACCGGATCACCCGAACCCGTAGCAGCCAGATGTCCGAAGCGTATGAGCAGTGTTGCACCGGTGAGTCCGGCAAATACACCAAGCGCTTTACGCAAGGTGATACGCTCACGCAGATACCAGGAGGAAAGCAAGAGTACAAACAAGGGATTGGTAACCATGATCAGTCCGGAGTTGATGGGACTGGTCAGCGAAAGTCCTTTGAAAAAAAGCAGTTGATTTACAGCGACACCAAAAACCGCACAGAGGAACAGGCGAAAGAGATCATGTCGCTCGATCCGTTCGCGACGAAACAGGAAGGCTACAACAGAGAACAAGCAGGCACTCACCACCACACGAATCACAATAAATCCGAAAGGAAGGATAAACTCCGGCATGACCGATTTGGCAATCGAGTAATTCGCCCCATAAATGATATTGGCAAACAGGACTGCCAGATGCGCTGCCAGATTCCGGTTCATCGTAAGGCCTTGGCTGCTGCTTCGACCACCGAGGCTGCATTCCCGATAAAAATTCGGTCTCCGATGATGATCACGGGCCGCTTCAGAAAGGTGTATTCTTCAAGTAGTAGTTCTCGGTAGTCTGCTTCGGTCAACGCACGTTCGTGCAAACCCATCAGACGGTATTTGCGCGCTGTTTTACTGAACAAGGCCGCATAGGATCCCGACAACTTGCACAAGTGGTCAAGTTGATCGGATGTAATCGGATCGGTTTTTATTTCCTGCAACACAACATCAGCGGAAGGATCAAGCAGAGACAGGATTCGACGGTTGGTGTCGCAGGTAGCCAGGTGATAAATCTTCTTCATCGGGCGGATGAGCCGGTTTTCTGGTTGAGCAGTGAATCGAGCATACTTAAATCATCGTTCCGGATCAGGGCAGAAAACTCAGCCATGTGAATCTTACGACCCTGATCATCGGTATCGACCTCGGTGACACATCGAAACGGCAAAGAAACCGTACTGATTTTCAGACGGTCGGTAACAAGCATGTGCGTGTTGCGGATGCTCACGCGACGTTCTACAACTTCAATACGGGCCGGCGAACCCTGCTTGGCCGATCGCTCACTCATATAGGCCTGTATGCCTTCGAAACTCCAGTCCTCTGCGGGATCAGAACCCAGCAATCGCCCTTCGGAATGAAACAAGCCCACCACCAGTGCTGAATCACCTCTGGCAATTCCGGCATACATACTGTCGACAATCGCGACATTGGTATCGGCAATGGCAGTGCTGTTCTTCTCCAGAACCAAGGTCTTCTCCTCCCGGTGTTCTGATGGACTTCCGCAGGACGAACCGATTGAAAGGATGATTGAAACCAGGACATGTCGCCTGAAGTGAATGATGTATTGCATACGTTGATTCTATATCTGTATTATTTGACCTGCAGGCGGAATAACAAGGGACGCGAGGGGGCCGCATCGTTATGAAAGGGTGCAACCTGCAGATTCATGAACCAAATGCCGTCTTCGATTTCATCCGGAACATACACAAGTTCAGAAATTGTACAGTCGGTACGAGGTGCATCTGGCCAGTTCCAGAATGCACGATGAGCCAGCAAACGTCCCTGATCCTCCTCCCGGTCCACAGATGGTAAATCGATGAGCAGATGCTTCACGCCGGCATCACGCAGGAAGGCGGCAGCGGCAGCTTCCAAGTAGGGCGGATTGGAATTCGAGTAATTCCGGCTGCATTTTTCGGCGTTGTTAGGCAGGGTACGGATAATAACTGCATCCTCTGCATCAATCGACCGGATCTGTTGCAAGGTGATCACCTTGTCATCACCCTGTTGTTCCGGAACAATACTGACTACGCGTGAAAAACAGAAAAAATCACGGAAAAGATCACAGACTGGGTAATCGCCGCTGGCGATGTGCCCCAGGGTTTCGGTATGTGTTCCATGGCCATGCGGATTGAACTGGATGTTAAAGAAATTCACGGCAGCGCCGGCATCAACTGCTCCGACCCAGTCACCCATACGGACCGGTTCAATACGCATTGGATCAAGATACCAGGCCCGCACATGATTTGGGCCAGCCTGCAGCGGAATACTGATGTCGTGTGGTCGGGAAAGATCCGTAGTATAGACTTGTCCCTTGTGATTGAGTTCGATGATCATACTGGATCGGTGAAGAGTTCGGAGGTGATGCGGTCGGCGAAGAGCAAGCCACGTGTTGTGAATGCCAAACGGCTTTGATGGTGTAGCAATGCGCCTGAACCGATGTACTCGCCGGCACGCTGAAGCACCCCCTCGTGAACCGATTCTCCGAACGCGGAAAGCAGCGCTGAAAGATCAAGGCCTTTACGCATACGCAAGCCCGTTAGGATGAATTCATTGATACGCTCGGGCTCAGTGGCCGCTTCGGTTTCAGCGGCTCGAAGACCTTGTTCCCAGCCTTGCACGTACGCAGTATTGCTGCTCACGTTCCAACTCCGTTCAAACCCATTGAATGAGTGGGCAGAAGGTCCTATACCAAGATAGGGCTCGGATGTCCAGTACGACGTGTTGTGTCTTGATGCATATCCTTCCCTGCAGAAATTGGAAATTTCATACCAGGGGATACCGGACCCTTCAGCTGCGTCGAGCAACCAGAGGTACTGCTCAGCCGCCAATGCATCATCGGGAGTTTGGATTTCGCCGGATGAAATTTTTCGTTTCAACGCCGTACGCTCTTCTACTGTCAATCCGTAACAACTCAAGTGCGTAATGGGTAAATCAAGTGCCTGCTTCACATTTTCCTTCCAGGCCTCCATCGATAATCCGGGCCACCCGAACATCAGGTCAATGGAGATATTGGAAAAACCGGCGCGAGAGGCGTTTGCAATACAGGACAATGCCTGCTCGGCGGAATGAGCGCGGTTCATGGCGGCAAGGTCTTCTGATCGGAACGACTGCACTCCGATACTCAAACGATTCACGCCTACATGAGCCAGCATGTCGAGGTAATCGGGCTCCAGGTCATCGGGATTCGCTTCCAGGGTCACTTCGGCATCACGCTCGATGCTGTAGTGCTGACGTAGCAATTCCATCAGCTGACGCAGTTCGGTTTCACTCAACAACGAAGGCGTACCTCCGCCGAAATACACACTGCTCACCGGAGTTCCGGTGAAAAAACCGCTGCGCTGTTCTAGTTCACGGTGCATCATCCGCAGCACCTGCTCACGCTTATCAAGCGAAGTGCTGAAATGAAAATCACAGTAATGGCAGGCCTTCCGGCAAAATGGGATATGCAGGTAGATTCCGGCCATGGTCCAAAGTTCGGCAAAAGCCGAGAGGAAATCAGGATTTACGCAAGACGATGCGGAAGGTCGTTCCCTTACCGGGTTCAGAATGGCGCACAAAAATCTGACCGCCGTGATACTCCTCCACGATCCGATTCGAAAGCGAAAGTCCAAGACCCCAGCCCCTGCTCTTGCTGGTATACCCCGGCTTGAATACGGTCTTGTATTTTGATTTGGCAATTCCCTTCCCTGTATCGCTTACATCCACATACACAAACTGACTTTGATCGGTGATGCGTACGGCGATGGTTCCCTCCCCATCCATGGCATCGATGGCATTCTTGAACAGGTTTTCGACCACCCATTCGAAGAGCGGGACATTGAGCGGAACCTCCACATCGTAAGCCTGCTGATTCTCCAAACTGAAGCGAATACGGGACGATGAGCGGGTGCGGATATAGGTCATTGCATTATCGAGCACCGTGGTCAGATTCTCTTTGCGCAATGCCGGGGCAGAACCGATTTTGGAAAAACGCTCGGTGATGGTGTTCAACCGGGCCACATCCTTTTCGATTTCAACCAGGTTTTCATCGGGCGATGGTTTCGACCGCAAATACTCGATCCAGGCCATCAGCGAAGAGAGCGGAGTACCCAGCTGGTGTGCAGTTTCTTTGGCCATACCGACCCAGACCTGGTTCTCCTCCGCCTTGCGCGAAGAGGAGAAGGCCAGGTAACTGACCATCAGGAACAAGGCGATCACGCCAAGCTGGAAATAAGGATAATACCTCAGTCGGGTGAGAATGATGGAATCCTTGTAATAGATGAAGTTGCGCTGATCACCTGCAAAACGGATTTCGATGGGTGCGTGCTGCGCTTTCATTTCACTCAGTTCATTGTGCAGATACAGACTATCTGAAGACTGCAGTGAATCGAGATTGCGCGTTGAGATGATGTGCTCGAACTCATCGGTAAGGATGACCGGCACGGTGGTATTATCGGTCAACACCGACAATGCGAAACCGATATCTCCCGGCTCGGAATTGATATCGGAAACCTGGCGTGTGGCTTCGGCCCAGAGTTCGACCTTCTTTTTCTCTTCGGTGGATAGTTCCTGCACCAGCCGGTTGGTATACATCAGCGAGCCGATGCCGATGAGCATGGCGGCCAGCAGGAGTGCCAGCTTGAGGCGTTGTTTGCGTGTGTAGATGTTCACGGGTTGGTGCAGGTTAAAAGTAGTGGATTGAATCACTCCGGATCCAGGTCGAGTTCCAGTTCCTGCCGTTTGGGTGGATCCTTGCGTTTATCGGACTCCTTCAGGGTTGAGTCGCGGCGGAACCATCCGAACTCGTCCTTCAACACCTGCTTCAACACTTTTTTCTCATCGCGGATTTCGCGTACGATTTTCTGCTCGACTCCTTTCCGGTCGAATTTGACGGTCGGATTATCGAGTGGGCCCCGCATGGTGAGGAAGAGCCGCATTCCACCATTTCCATCATCCTCGATGGTACCGAATTCCGTGTTTCGCTCCCGCACCTTCCGGTTGAGAAGTTGAGAGATATACAGCTCGAGCGAATAATCGACCACATTGTCGAACCCGTGTGTTCCCGAGGCGGTCAGATCGAGAGCCGAAGACCGAATTTGCATTGTCGGAATCAGAATTTTACGTTGCCGGATTTCAATCGTGTTTTGCAGGGTATTGAACCGGACATGATTCAGGTCGGCACCCTTTACATAGCGCGAAACAGCAAGCAATGGCTCGAAATTGTTCAACTCCCCTTCATCTATACGCAATGTACTTTTAGCATAGATCCGGTCGTAATTGCAGCCGAGGTCCTTACCCCAGGTTGAGGCAAAGCGGATACTGGCCGTTAGCTTTCCTTTCACATTGCGATCGGTCATCACCGACTGTCCGAAATTGCCCATCTGCACAAACAACTCTGTCACATCGATAGCGCGGAGATCCACATCGCAGGCAATGAGCAGGCTATCGCGCGAAGCGGCATTCATACTACCGTCGATGGTGAGGTGCCCGTTGAAAGCCTTGAAACCAATCCCATCTCCGCTCAGTATCTTATCGGCGATTCGCATTCGGCCGCGAACCTGCCAGGCCTGAAATTTCCGGAAGGTCAGAATGCCGACATCCAGGTCGAGATTCATCTTCAAGCGGTCACTCAGATCGATCCGGTATACAGTATCGGCTGCGCTACGTGGACCTTTCTCTTCCAGAAGTTCGTTAAGATCGAGGTTTCGTGAGACCAGTTTCGCCTGCCCACTCACCTGTTCATCCGAAGACAGCATCGCTGCATACACATGATCGAAAAAACCATCGAAACGGAAATCACTTCCATCGGCCCGACCGCCCAGGTTGCGCACCGTGAGTCGCTCACCGGAGAGTGAAATGTCGCCGCTGAAACTGTTGTAATCGACCGCACTCCCTTTTAGACGGAACGCCACATCACGAACCTTCACGGTGCCCGATGAAACCCAGCCGTCACGATGACCGGTCTGTCCCTGCATTCGTACATCCACATCGAGTTCACCCCGCAGGGATTCGACCGTAGCGGGCGTATAGAACCGCGCCAGTGCCTCGAGATTCAACCTGGCCTTCAACTGAAGGTCGAGCCGTGGTTGATCGAAATCGCGCAGACTGAACG